>JAISQC010000075.1 GCA_031274465.1 Synergistaceae bacterium
AAATTTTCAAGAAGATAGTTATAAGTAGCGTCCGGCACGAGGGGCCTTATTGCGTCGAAATCCTTCTTCTCGAGCAACGCGCGCACCCGAGACGCGCTGATTGGCTCTTTGCCGCAAAATATCCGCTCGTATTCCACGAATTTTATTCCGTGCCTGGGCAGCGTGTCCCGCATAGCCTTGTTGTATTGCCTCGTCACCTCGTCGATAGGCTCGCTTCCGGCAAACCTGACCCCGATCCCAAGTTCCGGAGCGATGTATTTGGCAAAAAGGCTCAGGTCGAGCGAAGCGTCGACTGCCACTTCCTTTGGGCTGTCCTTTGTGAAATACCCTGGAAACGTTATGGTCGAAATAATGAATTTACCGCTTTTCAGAACCTTGACGTTCTTCATGCCGCTCAACCCCTCGCAGACCAGCCTGAACCTGTCGGCAAACTTGAAAAACGACTGGTCCTCCTCCACCACGAACACGTACAGAAAATCGACCTCGGACGCGGCGCGCTCAACAAGAGACCTGTGGCCGTTCGTGAACGGGTTGCAGTTCATCACGACCGCGCCTGCATCGCGCCCCAAGGCGACTTTCTCCTTGGCCAGATAACAGAGATAATCTTTGAATTCCGCGTTCTGCTCGCCGTTCAGCGCGGGATCTTCCGCAAAACCGTTCGAAGGCTTCTTCGCGCGATCCGGGATGGGCTGACGTCCGTCCAGGATGTTTTTCACGCAATCGAAAAATATCTTGGTCGCCACCGACAAATTGCCCCTGTGGTTCACTCGCCTTCCATCTACAAAAACGCGCTTGTTTTTTTGCGCGAGGGCGAGCGTTTTGGCGAGGTCGACAACCTCGATGCCGTAATCCTCCAAGCAGGCCCTCAGGTAGGAATATGCTTTTTTATCCCTCTCGCCCAGCGAATACCTTCTGTCCGCTATCCAAAGGATTATATCGCCGTCTTTTATGCCCCCGCCCTGGAGCGCTGGCGCGATGGCTTTTTCGAAGACATGGCGGTCGTCGGCCTCACCGGCGCCGATCCCAAGGTTCACAACCCGAGACCGGCCCAGGCATTGTTTTTGCTCGTACTCGCCGATCTGCTTCTGCAGCAGGCTGGCTATCGTATGCTTGTCCTCCGCCCCTATCCCGAAGGCGACATCCCCTCCGAAGAGCCAGACGGTCCTGGTGAAATTTGCCGGCGCGCCTTCCGTGAATCTGATCCCGTCACGCGCGTTCAAATATTTGCCTTTTGCGTGGGCTGTCCCGCCGCTGAAAACTTCCGACAGGTATTTTATTGAAAATCCTGGGATGTCCTCGTATAAATTTGCGGCAAGATAAGCGCAGCTCCCCTGCAAATCATCTGCGCCCAGCTTGCCGCCGGCCGCCGTGGCGGCATCCGAGAGGGACAGCCCCAGCTCGGATATGTCGGGCCATTGCAGGAGACAAACGTATGCGTTGGACTTAGAGAACTCGCGAGCTATCTTAGGATAGAAGAAATACCTATCCCATGTCATGTTCAATATATCTTTGAAATATACCGTTTCCACCTTTATGCGCTCGCCTATCCTCCTTTTGACGTCGATTATCTCGTCGTCCCCGATCACGACCACCATATCGACTTTATTCGCGTCTTGCAGATCTTCGATCCGAACGTTCGGGATATGGGGAAAATCTGCATTCATGGCTTGATTGATGCCGCCTGAAATAAAATATTTGACCGCGACGCCGGAGTCTTGCAGCTCTTTCAAAAAAGCCACGCTCATCTCATCGCCCTTTTGAGCGCAAAAGACGCCGACTGAAGCTACGCCGGCCGACGCAAAAAATTCCGCGCGCGAACGCGGGCGAAGGGACAGCATCCTCCATTTTTCCGCGACAGCGAGGCCATCCCCAAAACTGTCCTGTTCGCTTTGCGCAGCCTGGCATCCTGCGTCGAGGATCGGCTTCAGGAAATCATCGAACACTTTCCTTGCGACGGCCCTGTAGCCCCTGTGGTTGGTGTGCGTCATGTCTATGTAAGTTCCGATTCGCTCCTCGACGTCTTTGAGAGTCTGGGCAAGGTCGATGTAATCGAATCCCAAATCTGCCATAAAACGCTTTATATACCTGTGAACCCTGCCAACTCCTCCTTTTGGATAGCCCAAATCCGAACGGAAGATCATTATGGCAATTTTTTGCGGTTTATTGTCGTTTCGCGCAAATTCGTCGAAAAAAAGATCTTCGGCGCCCCAGGCGCCGAAATTGTAAACGGCGCATTTTGAGTTTTTTACCGATCCGTAATAATCGTTTGCGTATTTCTGCAAAAAGCTGGATACCGTATACCGATCGTCAGCGCCGAAACCCCACGCCATGCACCCGCCGGTCACATACACGGAACACTCCGCGTCGTCGGGCTGGCCTACGGTAACTCGCGCCCCATCGACGATATTGACGTATTTGCCGCGGCAATCGGCATGAACTATCCTGTCGCCCCTTCTCATGAGCGGTCTTTCCTGGAATATTTCGCTTATATATTCGTCGGAGTACTCCGCTACGTCATCATAAAGGGATTTAAACCTCTCGGGGTTCGTTCGGTGTTCTGCCGTTGAAAAGGCGTTCCGGGAGATATTTTCGTACAAATCCGCGCTGCCGAAGTCCTCCACCTGTGGCCAATCGAGAACGCACGCCTTGATTCCATTATCTCTGTAAAAGACTGCATGGCTCGGAAGCATATCATATTTATATTTTGCTGACACCAGGTTTATTAATCCCAGCAACGATATTACCTCCGCATTCGTCCTGCCTTGAAGTTCCATCCGCGTTTCAAAATAATTTTCGTCCGAAACGACGACCATAAAATCGATATCGCTTCCAGACCCGATCTCTTCGGGCGCAATCCGCGCCAATGAATATTTCTCGCAAAGCCCTCCGTCGCGCGAGTCGAAAATCAAGCCCGAGATGCGAACGCCGTGACGGAGCAGGTCATCTATCAGCATTTCAGCCGCTTTTACGTCTTCTGCCGGTTCGTAGATCGCTGCGGACGCGGCGCCGGAGTCCAAAAATACCTCCGAAACGGAAATTTTTCCTTCTGCCAGCCACTCCCACCGCGACATTGCGCCAGACCATTTCTCGTCTCGCTTCTTCTGAAAAAAAGTCTTGCCCTGACCATCCATTCCCATAAACTCGTAATGACGGTTCGTCCTTTTTGCCCGCCTCGATTCGAGGGGCATCGTTTCATCTTTGCCCATCATGAAAAAATAAGGCATGCCGGCCTTGCCGCCCATGAGCTCGTTCAACTCGACGATGCCCCATCCTCTGCTCTTGCCAAGACACACGGCCCGGAACAGAGCCACCTGGTCAAACCCCCACAGCGGCCCCTCCCTGGTAAAGTCCTCCAGTATGCAATCCCTCGCCGCCTCGAAAAACTCGAATGCATCTTTCGTCGGATTGGCGCATAGGACGGTCGCTTGTATTTTGGTCCAAGGATACAGCTCTCCTGTATCGCACACTCCCAAGCTCTGCTTGGACAAAATTGAGAGTATTTCCGCGCTCCCTTCCGGGAATTTCGAGTCGATGTCCATGAAAATCGTCGGCCCGCCAATTGCGCTCAATATATCGTTTGCCAGCACAAAACGGACCGACGCCGAAAACTCGGCTATCCACCTGCCCTTGTAAGACGTTTTTGCGACGATGATCCCTTCGTAGAGTTTCGCGCGATTTATAATTTCCTCAGTGGGGTTGACGATCAAAATGAACACGCCAGCGTCAGGACTCGCGGCGCGAAGGCTTTTGATAAATCTGTCCGCGTAATTATCGAAATACACGCAGTCGCATGTTATAAAACACGTATAAGGTGAGTTTGAACGTCGGTTCTCGTAAACGATGTCGAGCGGAGGCGCTTTGAAACGATCCGATGAAGGCCAGGCGACTCGCTCCAATAAAAAAATATTTTGAAGTGCGAACGTAATGTCATCGAAACTTTCAGAAGAAAACTCATTTGTTTTTTTCAGGCAATCGAGCAATCCAGCGCGCATCAGCCGTTCTCCCGATTCAAGCTTAAACGATTTGAACTCGACAAAAGCCCTCGCCAAACAATAAACCCCGTACAGCAGGTCATCCTCCCCGGCCAAAGCGCATACGGCATCGACAAGCCCCTCATGGCCATTTTTAATAAGGACGTAAAGAGTGTAATAGGCGACGCCAGTTGAAGAGATTCCGGCCTCCCTGGCCCGTTCGAAGAAACCCGTTATCTCGTCGGGAGCGCTGTTTTTCGCAAACTCAAGCAACTCGATCGCGCATTTTTGTATTTTTTCGCGAGATTTGATGATCCCGATAAGTTCAGCAGCGTTCAAAATCATTACCCCCTGGCTTCAAAATCTTCATTAGGTTTTGTCGTTTATAAACGCGCGTATTTTTAATTTGGCTGAACTCGGCGATTCGGCCTGTCCTGATCCCCGTCGCCTTTGAAAAATATGGAGCCCTCGTGAGTCGAAGCGTAGTGGATTTCAATATTTTGGCGGACGTACGGATCGAAATAGTTCGGGATGATATTTTTGTCCTCCGGCCCTTTGTGCGCGAAACCGGCCTTTTTCAACAATTCGCCGTCCATGCCGGCGCAGTATATGTCCGCGTACTCGTAGCCGCCATCTTTTATCAATTGCCCTATATCGGCGCCGATCGCTCCGAACGAGCCGACGTCTCCGATATAATCCACCAAGCGCAGCGCGCGCGCGGCGCCGAGCTCGGCCTCGCGGGCAACCAGCAGGCTTACGGCATCGCCCGACGGATCTTCGACGCCCCAAACCAGATACCGATAGACCGGGTGCTCGAAATACCTCCTTTTTACGTACCAGCCGTCCTTGAACGGCATCCTCCCCCTGTGCCTGCCGAAATCGAATCCGCACTCTGCGCGCTCAAAACTGTCGAGTTTGCGCAGCTTGTGCGTGGCAGGCGCCAAGCCAGCGGGCGGCGCCGTTCTTTCGTTTATCTCGGCGATTTTAAACGAATTGACCGCATCGGAGAGGCGATAATAATGTTCCATCACGCCGACGTGATGTTTCAGCAATTTTTCGTGCAGTGGCTTCGCCGTTTTGGGATTGGCGCCGACTCCGCAGTAGGAACGGCATTTCGTCTGAGATTTGAGCTCGCTCACGATACGAACTCCAAGGAAGGGGGTTTTTACGCTGCGTCCGACGCTCCACATGACGGCCGCCACATCGAGCAGCTCTTCGGAGTACTGTATGAAGCCTTCCAGCCCGTCGATGCGCCCTGTCTCCTTGTTTATGGCCACCAAAAAATTCACTCTTTCCCCGACCTGATGCTGGTAGCAAAAAAAATCCCTGTCGATTGCCAGGATGTGGTCCGATTTCCATTCCGACCCAATGAAACTCATTATCTCGCCTATATCTGACCGTCCAGCCAGCCTAAATTCGTACTTTTCGTCCATAGAACTCAAAACCCTATGCCCCCCGATCGCATCTCGCGAACGATATTCGCGTGGTCCTCGCGCGGTATGTGCATTTTGTCGAAGATGACGGTTTTTGCCTGAGCGTCGAATCCCAAAACCACGCCCAATTCTCTCATTATGCTTTCGGTATCTCCGTTATACGACCCGCACGGGTACGATACGACCTCAGGCCTTGATCCGACGATGGATTGGATGATATCCGAATTCCGCCGATATTCAGACATCTGCAAACAGTAAGGGAGTTCTCCCATATTGGTCGGATGGGTGTGCCCGTGAAGCCCTATATAATGCCCTTCGCCATGAAGACGCTCTATATCGCCCTCGCTGAGCCACAAAACATCCCTGTGCGACTGAGCGTCGTAGCCGGAGTCGCTTATCATCTTGTCCACTATGGCGAAGTATTTCTCCGGCCCGAGAACGATGTCCCTGAAATACCTGTATTTTCTGTCCGATTCCGTGTAAAACGCAAAATCTCCGCAATACCCCGAACGCAGAAACCCCTCCGACGACTCCGCGTAGCTTATCCCCAAATCATGTTCGCCTTCCATCACGTTTTTAAAGAATTGGCTGTAAAAATCCTCCACGTCGGCGAACCGCGAAAACCTGAAATGCCTGTATACCTCAAGCCTCTCCAGTTCGCCGCACATTGGGGAAGTGTACACGAACCAGAACGCCTTCATTCCAATGCCGTCCAAAATCGGCTTGGCTATGTCGAACTGGCACTTCAAACTGTCGTCGAAGGTTACGCACGTCTCATAAGGCTGCAAGGCATCCCGCAGCGCCTTGCATATATATTCCTCCGGATCCAATATGGCGTAGCCGCATTCTTTGAGGAAATGCAGCAAACGGCAAAACGCGCCCCCGTCCATCGAACCCTGGCTTGCGATATGCTTCGAACGGTCGTGAAAATGGTGAAACATGACCCCGCCGCAAAAATTCAACATTTTATTCAAGTCCCGCCGTCATCTTACGTCAACGACGCGCGACAAGGTCCTTATTATGTCGAACCCATCCCACATGACGCCGATATCGAGCGCCGAGCCTACGGGCGCTATGCGGTCGATCCCCTTTAGCGCGTTGCCCTCGACAAATTCGCGAAGCGCGCCTTCGTCAATCCCGAAATACGTCATGGTCTGCCATTTTCGGGTGACGCAAGGCGCTATTTCATCCAGGCAAGCCGCATCGTACTCGAAGAACAAGCCGAACTTCCCGCGGCGTTTTTCCACGCCATCGAGCGACGACAGCCTGACCCTGTAGGCCAGGTTCCCGTGGCGAGCGACGCCGACAATGCCGCATCCGTCCGCCAGGCATTCGCAGAGCGCCGAATATTTGTCCATGGCGAAAGACACCGCCATCCGATAACCAGCAGCCCGTTCGCAGACGGCGCGCCAGAATTTTTCCCTGATTTCCGGTTTTTCCGCGCCGAGCCATACGATCAGGTTCGGCGACGAGCATGCGTTCTGATCCACCAGATACGTGTCGTTGTAAAAATTTTCAGCAAGGCGCGCGGTCCCGGCGTCATCCAGGCTCGCAACCGCCCTTTCATCCAGCGCGCAAAACGAATACCTGTCGGCAAACGCCATCTCGACAGCCCTTGGGGGGATCGGTATCTTCCGCAATGCATTGACCGCATCGTCTCCGCCCCATACGACGCGGGCATCGCAGTTTTCCGAAAAATATCCCGTCATCCCGTCGTCTCGCCCGTATCGAACCATCGCGATCCTCTGTTTCAATTCGCGAAATTCGGGCAACGCAAGCAACTCGTTTATCGCTCCGCAGACGGCGTCTACCTGCTGCCACGGCTTTGTCGGGACGCGGACTATATTCGCGTTTCCGGACAGCATCCCGAAAACGAGCGAAAACGCGAAGTTTATGGGGATATTGGACGGGGTTATGTGAAACACCGTCCCGCGCCCGAGGCGGAGTTCCGGGCATTTGTCGAATTCTCGTTTCAGCCTTGCGATATTTGCCTTGCGGCAGAAAAAAGCAAACGATACGACGTCCGGAAATCGGCGCAGGGCGATCAGCTTCTCCGAGAGAGCGCTGACGAAAGCGCACTCCTTCTCGGAGTAAGGCGCGCACGGAACCGCTTGGGGCAGTCCGTCCCAGACCAGATATTGGAGCCCGCCCTTTTTATCTTCTCTCATAGGTGTCGCTGCATCCCCGCGCTTCCGCCTGCGGCGCCCGCCCGTCTATCCGAAAAGTTTTGCCCAGCCTGCCGCAAGGGCAGTCGTCCTCGCCGGTCAGGCATCCGATGTCTTCCGTAAGCAAGCTGTGGCCGGGGTAACTTCGCGGCAACAGCGAGATGACCTGCAAAAGACCTGGCTCTCCAATCGGACGGACCGAAAAATCCCTGTGATCCCGCACCAAGACATCCGAAAAAACCGAACAGTGCAATCGGCCCTCGCCGCACTCCATGAAAATCGATCCGGTCTGTTCGACCATGCCATAATAGTTGTAGACCCGCCGCAACCCACACGCCTCGCGCAGCCCTTCTTTAAATTTGGCCGCGTCCACTGCCTCGCCCTGCATCTTCTTCCATCCGCCGCCGTGTATCAATATGCCGTTGTCGAGCGGCAGGTGCCTGCCCGAGCGCTCGATGGCTTTGTAAAAATGCTCCCATATCATAAATGTGAACCCGAACACGAATATATTTTCTCCGGCGTGGCGTTCCAAGAAATCACTGACTGCGGAGAAATTCAAACGCATGCCGTCGTCCAGAGCATACGTCGCATCGCGCCCGAGCATCGAGAATCCCAAGATGCCGGCGCCCCGCGCTGAAAACATATTCCTGTCCTTCAGCGCTTCAGTTGAGTCTATTATCAGCATCGGCAGGCGCGCGCCTCCCAGAAAATCGGACGCTATCTTAGCCAGCGCCTTCGTCTGGGCCGCCGACGTGCCGCGGTCGAGATATATTTTCGACGCAGCCTGCCCCGTCGTCCCCGAGGACGTCATCGTCTTTACGATTTCGGACCTTTCAACGCTCAGAAGGTCGCGGGTTTTAAACAGCCTAACCGGCAAAAACGGAAAATCCTCCACGCGGTGCGGCGCGTCTGGGTCAAACCCAAGCCCAAGGACTATGTTTTTATAATCGGCGCATTGATCGCAATGGAGGGAGGAGAGTTCGCCCAAGGCTCTTTCGAACAGCGCGTTTTTCTCGTTCTTGCAGAGCGAAAATGGCGGCTTTGAGGCGATCTCGTCGAGCCCGAACATTTATCTGCCTCGCTCCAGTTCGGAATACAGCACCTTGCCGGACGAATTTCTGGGGATGTTTTCAATTCTCGCGGCCGAAAACCCCGCCGGATTGATCGACGTGCGTTCCAAGACGAATTTGCGCAGCGCGTCCAAGTCCGCTGCTGTCGTGTATATCCTCAAAGCGTCGTCGGTGCCGCCGCAAGCGCAGTCGAACCCGGCATTTTTTAGCAGCGCCTCGACCTCGTCGAGGTTCACCCGATTGCCGTATATCTTCAAAAAACGCTTTTTCCTGCCAGCTATGTAATAAAACCCGTCCGAATCGAAATACGCCATATCGCCGGTCGCCAGCACGCCGCCCCTCTCGTCGCCCTTTGCGAGATCGAACCTGTTTTCGGCGTAGCCCAGCGCGACGTTTTTTCCGCGATACATCAGCTCGCCAACCCGATTTGGCGCGAGAATGCGTTCGCCGTCGCCGCCGACCACCCAAAACTCCCCGCCCGGGATCGCTATGCCCATGCTGCCGGGTTTGCCCTTCGCCCGTTCCCATGGGAGGTAGCTCATTCGCGCGGTGGCCTCGGTCTGCCCGTACATCACTATGAATTCGATGCCCTTTCGTTCGGCGATTTCGATGAACTCCGCGCACAGCTCCGGCGACAGCCTGCCCCCGGCTTGAGTCAGATAGCGCAGAGAAGGCAGCTCCATTCTGCCAAAGCGCAGTTTTTTCAGCATCTCGTAAGTATAAGGCACCCCTCCGAAAGTAGTCGCCTCGCGTTCTTTGAGCAGGTTCCAAAATTCCCTCTCCATCATGGTTTTTTCCGTCAAAACCAGCGATGCGCCAGCGCCGAGATGGGTGTTGACTATCGACAGGCCATAAGTGTAGCTCATTGGCAGAGTCGTTATCGCCCGATCCCCGGGGGTTATCTTCAAATATTCTATTATCGATCGGGCGTTGCTGGCTATATTTTCATGAGAAATCCGCACGAGTTTGGGACTGCCGGTGCTGCCCGACGTCGAAAGGAGCAAGGCGAGTTCGGGGTTTACATCGCAGCCTACGCCGAATCCCGTCCTGACGAGCGAATATGCCCCATGCCCGTATATGGCGTCCCCGCCTCTTGTTTGGGAAGACGGCAGGAAAGCGAAAGGCGGCATGTAAGCGTCCATCAGTGCGTCCAGCAAAACACCGTCAAGCGAGTCATCAAGGAGGACTGGAACTGCGCCGCGCCGCAGAAAGCCAACATAGGCGGCTACCGATTCGGCGTCGTTGCGGCACATCTGAAAGACAACGCACCTAGGCGGCACGCCGGACGCTATCTCATCCGCGCGCCCAGCCAATTCCGAATATGAAACCACCTCGGCCGATTCAGTTATCAGAGCTGCCCTGTCGCCGTATTGCTCCAAGTTGTCGAAAAAATTTTCGCGCATATTCTCCCCTTGCAGTATCTCAATAGCACAAAAATGAATGCCGCGAATGCGCCATGTTTTTATTTTCGGCTGTCGCGCTTGAATTGTCAATTGTCCGAGAACTGCGGCGAAAGCCCCTGTTCGCGCAAACACAGATTGACGCATATTCCCGCAATGGCCGAGGTTTTGCCGAGGCGCGTCATGATGCGTTATGATTACATGGTTTTACTTACCACATGAATGTTTTTTATGCTATCATAAATTAACATAACTTATAAATATTTTTTTATGACCTCAAACTATATAAAATAAACTGAAATTTTGCAACTCGCGAATATAGGCCTGAATCTTGAAAAAACAATAACTGCAGGCGAAAATAAGCGGAATAGTCATCTCGACGGGTTCATGCCATACTGTGGCCGATGTGTTCGCAAATCATCCTTATCGCACGGCGCTGCGACCTTGAGACGAGGGGAGGGAAAAGATATGAACTGCCGCACGTTCTGCATCGGCGACGATTTCCGCTACGAAGAGGCAATCGGAGACGACGGCGTTTTCAATAAATTTTACGAAATCGTAAATCCGGGATCGAAATCATTGATAGCCATACCGGACGGGTGCATCGACATACAATTTGCATATCGAAACGGCATTTGCAAAGCATTTCTCGCGGGATCCTTGTCCAAGGGAAGAGAAACGGTTACCGGCACCTACGACCGCTGCTTCGGCATCAAGCTCAATGCCGGGCTGGCGCCGGAGCATTTGACGCAAAGCGTTGGAAATATCGTCGACAAGCGCGTCCCGCTAAGCGATCATACATGGGCCGCAAAGTTGGAGCGCGCGCTCGCAGAAGGGAGCAGCCTTTCGCGGAAGACGATGATCTTTCTCGACATTTACCGCGATGTCCGAAACTGGAAAAAACACCTTATCACGGATTACATCGTGCATGAAGTCTGGGAACGGCGCGGATACGTGAAGGTGGCCAGTCTGGTTGAAAAAACCGGGTACGCGCACTGTTATGTCGATCGCGTCTTCAAAACTCAAACCGGAATGTCCGTAAAAAAATACGCCGAGATCGTAAGGGTCCAAAACGCCATCCATGACTTGTATGCCAACGACAGCGGCTCGCCGTGCATGGGCGGAATTTACATGGACCTTGGATACTATGACCAACCGCATTTCATTCACGATTTTAAAATGCACACTACCTTTACGCCAACCTACATCAAGGCCCACAATAACGTGACTATCGTATGATCAGACCTTATCCGGCGCCCTGAAAATTCGTCGAACTTGTATCATTTTTTACATTACAGCCCACTCCATTATCGATATATTGGCCCAAATCTTGAGGCACGGCATCATAATTATATTCCGAAGGGGGCGGATTGGGGTGACCATGAAATGATGATCGACGAGGCATTGAAGGAACGCATCGAGAAACTGACGCTTGATTTTGTCGGGGTTTACACCAGCACCGGGACTGCGCGGGAAAGACGCGCCGAAGGCTTTTACCGGAGCTGGTTCGGCTCCATGGGCTATTTCAAAAAGCGCGCGGAACTGGCCGGTTTATACGAGATCCCCGGCGATCACTTGAACCGCTCGATCCCGTGGTGCCTGCTGAAGGGCGCCGGGAGCGCCACAGTCGTGCTCCTCCACCACTACGACGTCGTGGACACCGACGACTACAAGTCGCTGCAGGATCTGGCAACCGAACCGGGCGAACTGATGTCGGCCCTCCGGGAGGGGCGGGTTGAGCTGGACGAGGAATCCGCGCACGACTTGAAGAGCGGCAAGTGGATTTTCGGCAGGGGGACGGCCGACATGAAGGGCGGCGCCTGCATACAGATGGCGCTGTTAGAGCGCTACGCCGAAATTGCGGAATCAGGGGCGCTCCAAGGCAATATCCTGCTTATCGGGCTGCCAGACGAGGAAAACATATCGGCCGGAGGCAGGGCCGCCCCGAGGCTCCTGAAACGCCTCAAAGACGAGCACGGCCTGCATTACGAGCTGGCCCTGAACGCGGAGCCGAACGACCGGGTCACTGGGACCAGCAGGCCGGAGATATTCGTCGGATCGATCGGAAAAATCATGCCGCTCTTCTACGCAAGGGGGAAGCTCTCGCACGCCGGAATGGTTTATGACGGCCTGAACCCAATAAAAATCATGTCCAAGATCGTGGAAAAACTCGACGTCATCGCCGATTTGATCGACAGCGCCGATGGCGTAGTATCGCCTGCGCCGACGTTCCTGTACCTCAAGGACGCGAAAAACATCTACGACGTGTCTCTGCCCATTTCGGCAAGCGGCTACATGAACGTCATGTTCCTCAAAAAATCCGTCGGCGAGATAATGGGCATCGTCACGGAAAAATGCGCCGAGGCATTCGAAGAAGCGATAGCGGACGTCCAGCGAAGCTTCGACTCGTACGTCAAAGCCGGGGGCGGAGAACCGCGCGCGCTTCCATGGAAGGCGAACGTCAAGCTCTATTCCGAGCTGCACGCCGAGGCGAAAAGAGACTCCGGGGAAGAGTTCGAGCGGTCGCTCGCTGCGGCGACGCTGGATATCGGGGAAAAAGTCGCTTCCGGGAAAATGAGCCTGGTGGAAGCCTCGCACGCCGTCATCGAGCATACGCTGCTTCACGTGAGGGACGCGTCGCCGGTGGTGGTAATCGCGCTCGTTCCCCCCTACTACCCGGTCGTCGCAAACTCCATGCTCTCCCAAAGCGCCGAGCATGCAAACCGGGCGTGCGACGAAATAATCGCCCGTGCAAAAAGCGAATTCGGCGACGACTATGTGAAATACTACCTCGTCGGGATGTCCGACCTGAGCTACTTCATGAAAAACCCCGCCACGGGCGACGATGAATATATCAAAAACAACATGCTCCTGTGGGGCGACATCTACGACATACCTTTCGACGAGCTGAGGGACATCTCCATGCCGGTCCTGAACATAGGACCGTGGGGAAAGGACATTCACGAGCATACGGAGCGGGTGTTCAGAGAAGATCTGGTCAATCGCACCCCATATCTGACGGCGTTCGCCATCGAAAAAATTCTTTTTTGAGATCTTAAACTTATTCTTAAAATATAAGGGGAGATTGTCTATGGAAGAGATCATAGGAAAGGTTACCGATTTTGTATGGGGGCTTCCGCTGATTGGCCTTGTGCTGTTCGTCGGCCTGTTGTTCACGATAGGGTCCGGTTTGTTCCAGTTCAGGTTCTTGGGGCACATCATGAAAAACACGTTCGGCTCGATGCTGAAAAAAGACGACGGCTCAGGGGAAAAGGGCGTATTGAAGCCGTTTCAGGCGGTGAGCGCGGCGATCGGGGGCGCGGTCGGCGTCGGCAACATCGGCGGCGTGGCCACCGCGATCGCGACCGGCGGGCCTGGGGCGGTTTTCTGGCTCTGGGTGTGCGCGCTGATCGGAATGATGACCAAGATGGTCGAGGTCACGCTCGCGGTTCACTACAGAAGCACCGACGAAGACGGCAACCCATACGGCGGCCCAACGTACTACATGGAAAAGGGGCTTGGCAAAGAGAAGGGCTTTAAAGCCTGGGCCGTTCCCGCCGTTATCTTCGGCGGGGGCATATTCGCGACCTTCTTCTTCTCAGTCCAGAACTACACGGTGTCGGAAGCGGTCGCTTCGACTTTCGGCATAAACATGATCGTCGTATCCGTCGCCTTCTGCGTGCTCGCCATGCTAGTGGTGCTCGGAGGGATACCCAGGCTCGGCAAAACGGCTGAAAGGATGGTTCCTTTCATGTGCCTGTTTTACGTTGTAGGCGGGCTGGTGGTAATCCTGCTCGACGCCCGGAACCTGCCGGAAACGATCAAGCTAATCTTCAAATCAGCCTTTACCGGATCGGCCGCCGCCGGAGGCTTTACAGGCGCCGCGTTCGCCCAGGTGATCCAGATCGGCGTGGCCCGGTCCGTATACAGCAACGAGGCCGGGTGGGGGACGTCGCCGATGCTGCATTCGACCGCGAAAGTGTCGCACCCCGTCACCCAGGGGCTGTGGGGCAGCTTCGAGGTGTTCGTCGACACGATCATAGTCTGCTCGATCACCGCTATCGCTATAATCAACACTGGGGCCTGGTCTTCCGGGGAGACTGGCGCGTCACTCACCCTCCTGGCGTTCGAGCTCAAATTGGGGATGATAGGCCGGGGAATAGTCGCCATCAGCGTCTTCCTGTTCGGCGTGACGACTGAGATCGGCTGGTACGCTTACTACGAGATACTGCTGCGGCATTTGCTCGGCAACAGGCACGCCCTGAAAGAAAACATACTGAAGGTCTTCAGGGTGGTCTTCGCGTTCCCATCCATGGCGGTCACTGTGTTCGCCACGCTGTACGGAATGCCAGGCGGCCTCGTGTGGGCGCTTGCCGACGTCGTAACGGGCATCCCCACGTTTGTCAACCTCATCGCCATACTGGTGCTCTCAAAGACGTTCTTCGCGCTGCTGAAAGACTACAAAGCCAGGCATCTTGGCATAAACACCGTGGCGCCGAACGCCAAGCTGTTTTACGAGGACAAGAAAATTTCCTGACGTTCGGGATCGTGGATGAAGAGCCGGAGCGTCGCGCATACGCCCGGCTCTTCAATGGCGCAGAGAGGGTTCGAAGAGGTGCGATACTGTCATGGACTTGATTTTATACAACGGCAAAATAAGGACTATGGACCGAATGAAACCGGAAGCCTCCGCAGTCGCGGTCAAGGGCGGCGTCATAGCCGCCGTCGGCGCCTCCAAGGACGTCCTGTCGCTCAAAACGCCGGAAACGATGCTGGCGGACATGGGCGGGGCGCGCGTCGTGCCGGGTTTTAACGACTCGCACCTGCATATTTTGAATTACGCCATAATGAGCGACCAGTGCGATTTGACGGGCAGCGCGTCGATATCCGAGATCGAAGCGCGGATGAGGCGGCATATCGAGGCAAAACGAATTCCAAAAAACGGGTGGGTCGTCGGAAAACACTGGGATCAGGAAATTCTAGCGGAAAGACGGTTTCCGACCAGAGATGACCTCGACGCGATTTCAAGCGAGCACCCCGTTATCTGCATCAGAATATGCTTTCACATTGCCTGCGCCAACACCAAGGCTCTTGAAATGCTGGGGTTTTTAGGGGGCGGGGGCGAAAACCCCGGAAACGGTGCAAACCTTCAGGGGGGCGCGGCGATTGGGAGCGAGGAAATAAGCACGGGGATTTTCAAAGAATCCGCGGCCGAGTCGCTTCTTGAGGCACTGGCCCAGCCGTCGGCTGTGGAGATCGGCAAATATCTCGCCGTGGCGGGACATGAACTCGCGCAAAACGGGATCACGTCGGTGCAGAGCGATGACTTTTCGGACGCGAAGAATTACGGGGACGTGAACTCGGCCTATGTCGAACTGGCGCGAAACGGGCGCCTGCTTTTCAGGGCGTGCCAGCAGCGCCGCCTCCCGAAGGGCTGCGGCATCGATGATTTTTTAAACAATCGCTGCGATCTCAGCGGCGCGGAGGGGTTTTACAAACTCGGGCCGGTAAAGCTGATGGCGGACGGCTCGCTCGGGGCGCGCACCGCGTATCTGTCCAAACCATACAATGACGACCCGTCGACGAAGGGCGTCGCAATTTACTCCCAGGAGGAGCTCGATCATCTGGTCTGCCGCTCGCACGAGGCAGGACAGGACGTCGCGGTCCATTGCATAGGAGACGGCGCGGCTTACATGGCAATGGGCAGCATACGCAAGGCCAGGGAGATGAAAGGGTTTGACGCAAGGCATGGGATCGTCCACTGCCAGATCACGGACGCGCCGCTTCTGGAGATGTTCGGGGAGTTGGGCGTGATGGCTTACGTGCAGCCGATTTTTCTGAACGTCGATTTGCACGTAGTCGAGAGCCGGGTTGGGCACGCCCTTGCGTCTACCAGCTACAACTTCAAGACGATGGCCGACATGGGCGTGAACGTCTCCTTTGGCACGGACTGCCCCGTTGAGGGCCTGAGCCCACTGAACAACATCTATTCCGCTGTTACGAGGAAAGACCTCTGCGGGAACCCGCCCGGCGGGTTTTGCCCATCGCAGCGCATGACAGTGGGTGAAGCAGTGTACGCCTACACTGCCGGCTCGGCTTACTGCTCTCGCGAGGAGCGGGTCAAAGGGATGATAAGCGAGGGCTATATGGCCGACATGGCCGTGCTGTCGGAAGACATCTTCGAAATGGACCCTGACGGGATCAAAGACGCAAAAGTCAATATGACGGTATTGAACGGAAAAATCGTCTGGCAAAGGTGAAATTAAAGAATATTATAGTTTATTTCTAAAAGGATTGTGATCTTATTGACACGCATGAGGAAGGGGATTGTTTTTACGATGATCTCCGCTGTCGTCTATGGAGTCGCCCCTGTTTTTACAAAAATAACTTATGAGGGCGGCGCCAATGGCGTGACCATTTCTTTTCTTCGGGTGCTCTCCCTCCCCGTGTTGTTTGTGATTATGAGGGCTATGAAAATCTCACTGTCCCTCACCAAGAAAGAAGCGATAGACGTATTTGCGGCCTGCGGGCTCGGGTTCGGCGTTACCACGCTGCTTCTTTTTTGCTCGTATTCGCACATCCCTGTGGGCATGGCGACGACGCTGCATTTCATCTATCCGATAGCCGTGAGCTTCGCTTGCATAGTTTTTTTTCGGGAGAAACTTTCAATGCCGATGCTCTTCGCACTCGTCATGTGCTCCGCCGGGGTCGTCCTCTTCACCGGAAACACATCTGGGGCAAGCGCGAAGGGCATTGCCATGGCCCTTGCCTCGGGGCTGACATACGCTTTTTTCCTGGTTTACGTCGACAAGAGCGAGCTGAAGAACATGAACCATTTCAAGATTTCGTTCTGGATGGGCGTCATGCTCGTCCTATTCTCCGGCGTGTTTGGAACTCTGACGGGAACGCTCCCGCTGAATCTGACGATGAAAGCGTGGGGGCTTGCGGCCGTCCTGTCGATCTGCAAGGCTGTAGTGGCAGTCACCACCCTGCAGATAGGAATTCAGCTTTCCGGCGCCACCACCGCTTCCATCCTGTCCACGCTCGAACCGATAACCAGCTTTGCGCTCGGAGTCCTCATCCTCGGAGAGAGCTTTTCCACCGCGAAGGCGATGGGGGTCATCTGCGTGGTGATAGCGGTAATCACGATAAGCGCGCAGAAAAAATAAGCGCACGTTTGAGCATGATGGCATCAGAAATTTTGACTCCCCCGCCCGTCGCAGGTTGTATAATCATGTACAGCGCACATGTTCGCGCGCGTGAAGCGCTGCGTGCGCGCAAATCTTGAATTTTTTGGCAGGGGTGAGTTCATGGGGTATAAAAACATTCTCTTCGATGTCGATGGCACGCTCGTAGACTCGGGGCCGGCGCTGAGCCGTTCTTTCGTGCGGGTGATGACCGAGGAGACGGGGCGCCCGGTGCGCGCGGAAGAGTACGCCCGTTACTGGGGCGTTCCCGCAGAACAGGCATTCAGGGACCTTGGCATCGTGGACGAGCGCCGGATTGCCTCCGGCATCAGGAAATGGAATAGCTATTTTCATGAAATTCAGGAACACAGCCCTCCGTTCCCAGGCATCGAAGAGCTTCTGGAGGAACTGACCGAACGCGGCTTCGCGCTGGGGGCGGTCACGTCGAAAAACACGGAGGAGATGGAAGCTTGCCTTGCCGGGTCGCCCATAGCGAAATACCTGCCCCATCGCGTGACCTCCGACGACACTAAATTTCCCAAGCCCGCTCCAGACCCACTGTTCGAGATGATGAGGCGTCTTGAGGCAGACAAAAAAGACTGCGTCTACATCGGAGACACGGTCTTCGACTCGCGCTGCGCCGCCGCCGCAGGAATTGACTTCGCGCTCGCGTCCTGGGGATTTCTGTTCGGGGAACCAGAGGGCATACAGGCTATCGGAAGGCTGAAGCGGCCGAAGGGCGTCCTCGCGCTGGTGGGGTGAAGGGATACGGGCTATAGCCTGTATTCCACGAACTCGCCTTCGCACGACGGGCCGGCGCAGATGCGGGCGATGCCTTTGCCGAGGTCGTAGACGACGCCCGCTACCGTGATCCCCCTTCTTTCAAGAGGCATGCCGACGTCCGACGGATGGCGGCAGATGGCTTTTGGGTAGTTCTCGTGGTCGCAGAGGGAGCGTATGACGTAAGGGACATCGATGTCGCCGGATTTTTCTTCGAACAGCCCGCGCAGGCGATCCCCGCGAGGGCTGGTCTCCAGCGCCTCGTTTTTCGGGTTTGCCACGAAGTGGTTGGCATGGGTTATCATGCCGCCCTCGGGTTCTATGAGGTCAAACCCTCCGGGATAGGTCTCAAGATCTGCGGCTCTCCCGTCTGAGGAGGCGATCATCAGGTTGCAGGAGACTTCGCGCCTGCTGTTTTTCACCACGCCGATCGCTTCGTCGAATGTGCGGCAGGACAATATCCTGCGCCTCAGAAAAGTCACCGGGATTCCCACTCCCCGGCGGTCGCAAACGGATTGGAGGTTATTGGCGCAAAGCCCTATCCCATGGCTGTTAAATCCGTTTCTTATGACCTGCCCCGCCTCGGCAAGGCCCAACACGCGAGTTCCGTCTGAGCAGCGCGCGTGGATTATCACTATGTTTTCGATGATCCCCGCCCTGTAGTCCCAGTTTTGCCCGACGAGCGGCCCGCCATCCCTGAGCGTCTCGCTCAGGAGGGCGAAGGACGTGCATTCCTCCGGGCGGGGAAATTTCGTTATCTCGTAACGGCAGTTGAGCGCCATCAGATCGCCTTCCGACGCGCCGGCGCCCTCGGCGATTCCCCTCACTTCGGCCATGACGTCGGGCATGGTTTCCTCAGCGCCTGGGATGAACTCCCTGGCGTAATTCGATATCTCGCCCCACGGCATGCCGCTCGTTTCGAGAAACAGCCGCTTATAGCCTTCGATCCCGGCCAGTATTTTTTCCCGGGCCTGCCGCCCATACTGGACTCCCATGTCAAAAGGCGCGGACGGCGAGACTTCCACCATCTGAAACGCTCTCATGATCCACCTCCATTGGCGAAACCGGGTTAAATCCGTCCGATTTTCGCGATTTGGCAACTGTTACATATACAGATAGCACGACACGAAGTGTCCCTGTCGTATCTCCTTCAGGCCTATTCCGGGTTCCTGGCAGCCGGGCGACGCCTTTGGGCAGCGCGGGGCAAACCGGCATCCCGGTTTTGGGTTTATGGGGCTTGTCACTTCGCCCTTCATTATGTTGAGCTGTTTTCTGGAGGAGAGGTTCGGCGACGGAATCGCGTCGAGAAGCCCCTGCGTGTACGGATGGCATGGGTTCTCGAACAGCTCGTCCGTCCAGGACAGTTCGACGCACTGCCCCAGGTACATCACGGCTATGTTGTTGCTGATGTGCTTGACGACGGAAAGATCGTGGGTTATGAACATGTAGGTCAGCCCCATCTCCTCCTGAAGATCCATCATAAGGTTCAGTATCTGCGCCTGTATCGAGACATCCAGCGCGGACACCGGCTCGTCGCAGACGATGAACCTTGGGTTCAGAGCCAGAGCGCGGGCAACGCCTATGCGCTGCCTGCGCCCGCCGTCAAGCTCGTGGGGGTAGGTGTTGACGAACCTTTCCGCCAGGCCCACTATCCCCATCAGCTCGAAAACCCTCTCCAGTATGTCGTTCTGAGTCGGCAGGAAGCGGGCGACCTTCATGGGCTCGGCTATGATCTCGCTGACGGTCATGCGGGGGTTGAGCGACGAAAACGGATCCTGAAAGATGATCTGCATCTGCTTCCATATTGCCTTCATTTCCGAGCGCTTGCACTTCAATATGTCGCGCCCGTCAAATAAAATCTCGCCGCCCGTCGGTTCGAGAAGCCGGAGAATCAGGCGCCCCAAGGTGGATTTGCCGCATCCGGATTCCCCGACCACGCCCAGGGTTTCGCCGGCGCCGATGCTGAGATCCACGTCGTCCACCGCGTGCAGCAGGCCTCTTGGTGTCTCGAAATATTTTTTGAGGCGCCTCGCTTCGACGAGCGCGCTCATTCGCGCATCCCTCCCGGCTGAGGCGCGAACATCCTGCACTTTATCCTGTGAGTCCCGCTGACAGGCGCCATGCCGGGACGATGCGCGCCGCAATCGCCGTCTTTGCTCGGGCATCTCTCAAAGAAGCGACAGCCCGGCGGAAGCGTGGACGGATCCGGCATGAGGCCGTCTATCGGGTTGAGCCTCCGCGTCTTTTTCGTCATGTCCGGAATGGCGCCAAAAAGCCCGATGGTGTACGGGTGGTGCGATTTGCCCTCGAATATGTCCTCCGCCGTCCCGGCCTCGATTATCTCGCCGGCGTACATTATCGCGACCGAATCGCATATTTGCGCGACCACGCCGAGGTCATGGGTTATGAGTATCATGGACGCGCCGAACTTCTCCTTCAGTTCGCCCATCATATTCAAAACCTGGGCCTGAATCGTCACGTCGAGGGCGGTGGTCGGCTCGTCGGCGAGCAGCAGCTTCGGGTTGCACGAGAGCGCGATGGCTATTATTATCCTCTGCTTCATGCCCCCGGAGAACTGGTGCGGATACTCCGCCTTGCGGTCTGCCGGAATGCCCACCGTCTCCATCATCTCGTCCACCTTCAGCTCTATCTCATCCCTCGACGCGGATGGGTTGTGCAGGATCAGCACTTCCGCTATCTGCCGCCCGACCGTGTGTATGGGATTGAGGCTCGTCATGGGATCCTGAAATATCATCGAGACGTCGTTTCCGCGCAACAGGCGCATGTCGGCGTCCGTCGCTCTTGCCAGGTTCACGCCCTCCAGCATGATCTCTCCCTGCCTTATGAATCCCACCCTGTCCGGCAAAAGCCTCATTATGCTGAGAGCCATCGTCGTCTTGCCGGCGCCAGTCTCGCCGACCAGCCCGAGCGTCTCGCCCTTTTTCACCGCGAGGTCAACGCCGTTCAATGCGTATATCTCGTCGTCGTCGGTTCGGTATGTGACGTGCAGGTCCCTTATTTCAAGCAAGTTTTCGCTCATCGATCGCGAGGCCCCCTCAGTTCTTGAGCCTGGGGTCCAACGCGTCGCGCAGGCCGTCGCCGAGAAGCGTGAGCGACATTACGGCCATGACGATGGCGACCCCCGGGGCGATGGCCAGATGTGGATGATAGCGCAGCTGGCTTCTGGCTTCGGACAGCATGGAACCCCATTCGGGGGTCGGTTCCGATATGCCGAGGCCGATGAAGCTGAGCGATGAGATGGTGATGACCGACCGTGCCACGGTCTGTGTCACCTGCACCAGAATTGGCCCCATGGCGTTGGGAAGGATGTGCCTGAAAATTATCCTGGCGTCGCTCGTTCCGCAGGCGCGGGCGGCTTCCACGTATTCCTGGCCGATGATGCCAAGGACGGACGAGCGAACGATGCGGGACATTCTGGGTATCTGCGATATCCCCATGGCAAGTATGAGGTTGAACATGCTGCTGCCCAGCGCCGCGACGAGCGTTATCGCCATCAGCGTGTTGGGGATGGCGAGGAATACGTCCATGAACCGCATCAGGACTTCGTCCACCTTGCCTCCGTAATAAGCGGCCGCGGCGCCGATGACCGAGCCTGCCGTGAGCGAGACGCATATCGTAGCAAGCCCGACGAACAGCGATATCCTACCCCCGTATATGACGCGGGCGAGCACATCCCTCCCGTATTGGTCGGTGCCCAGAAGATGGCCTTCGGATGGCGGCTTGAACCGGGCTGACAGTTCGTGGGACAGGGCATCCTCCTCATAGTCGTAGTACAGGTCGGCGGAGAGGACTGTCGCCATCATCGCTATGAAAAACACCAGGCCGAACATGGCGAGTTTGTTTTTTCTGAGCCTCAGCCATATGGTTCTCCACTGGCTTTTCTTCTTGTATTTGTGTATCTTCACTGACGCGTCAATCCGCGCCGCCATCGCGGACGATGTGGCGTCGCTCATGATGAAGCCCTCCTTGCTTTTGTCCTCACGTATTTCGATTTAAGCCTCGGATCGATATAGACGTAGACTATATCCACGAGGAGATTGACGACGCACGCTATGATGGCGGCAAACAGAACCGAGGCTATCACCATCGGCGTGTCTTTGGAGCGAATGGCATTTACTATGAGCTGCCCCAAACCTGGAATAGCAAACACCTGCTCCACCACGATCGTCCCGCCGAGCGATATGCCGAAGTTGACGCCTATGACCGTGACGACGGGCAACAGGGCGTTTTGCAGGGCGTGCCCGAAAATCACCTGGCCCTCTTTCGCTCCTTTGGCCCTGGCGGTTCTGATATAATCCTGCCGGATGACTTCGAGCATTGTGGAGCGTGTCATTCGGAGCAAAGACGCCATGGTGGCGGCCGATGTCGCTATGCTGGGGAGGACGAAGTGGCGCCAGGTGTCGATGCCGAGCGACGGGAACCATTTCATCTTGAGGGCAAATATCAGCACCAGCATCATCGCGAGCCAGAACGTCGGCATGGACGTCAGCAAAAGCGATACTCCAAGAGCCGCGTTGTCGGAAAGCGTGTATTGCTTCACCGCCGACAAGACCCCTATGGGCAGACCTATGGCCACGGCGATGATGGTGCTGAAGATCGCCATGTAAAGCGTGTATGGGAAGCGGACGGCAATTTCCTGAAAGACAGGTATCTTGGTTCTGTACGACTTTCCGAAATCTCCGTGAAGCGCGTCCCACACATAGCGGAAATATCGGACGAAGAACGGGTCGTTGAGGCCCATCTCCTCCCTAAGGGCTTCGTACTCCTCGGGCTTCGCGCCTTCGCCAAGTATCATCATAGCGGAGTCCCCGGGGGTCATGTTCATAATCGTGAAGATGATGAAAGTGACCCCCAGAATGACCGGTATTATCATCAACAGCCTTTTTAAGATGTATTGCAGCATCCGGTTCGCCTCCCCCCGGCGCCGCCGCCCCACTCCCCCAGGTAAATGGGCATTGGGGCGGGCGCCAGATGATCCGTGTTATTTTTCGAAATACGTCTGGTAAATGCGATACCTGTAAACCGGATGAGGCTTCATGTTTTTCAGCTTCGCGTTGAAGAACATGAGGACATTGTCGGTGTAAAGTGGGACGAGCGGGACGTCCTCCTTGAGTATGCCATATATCTTCGTATAGATGGCCGACCTCTCGCCCGCATCCGAGGACTTTCGGGCCTGCTCTATGAGGGCGTCGACTTCGGGGTTGGAGTAGCCCGAGTAGTTGTTGCCCCCTCCCAGCATCGAGCTGTGGAATCTGCGGGTGAGGACGGAATCGGCGTCTCGCACGGTCGCGTTGATCATCCGCAGGCTGGCTACGAAATTCCTCTTGTCACCGACATCGTCGAGGTAAGCGGCGCGCTCCATTTTGTCGAACGTCACCCTGATC
The DNA here is from genome assembly GCA_031274465.1 of Synergistaceae bacterium. Classification (GTDB taxonomy): domain Bacteria; phylum Synergistota; class Synergistia; order Synergistales; family Synergistaceae; genus JAIRKI01. Next base: position 23,412 of record JAISQC010000075.1, read on the forward strand.
CCTATCTTCCTGAGCTGATCCTGGACCACTTCGCCGGGCATCATGTAAGTGGACGAGCCCTGCATGCTGAACACGACGTCGAATCCGTCGGGGTATCCAGCCTCCTTCAGCAGTTCCCTGGCTTTGTCCAGGTCCTGCGGGTACCATTTGAAGTCCTTGTCATAGCCAAAGACGGAAGTCGGGACGAGGCAGTCCGCCACCACTGCCTCTCCGTTCGCCCCTCCTATGACCACGTCATCGCGGTTCAAAGCGTATGCCACGGCCTGGCGCAGGCGTTTGTCGGTGAATATGCCGTTCGTCACGTTGAAGGTGATGTGGAAAAGCCCGACGCCGGGGCATTCAAAATAAGCCACGTTGTCAAGGGTCTTCAGGAATTCGAAGTCGCTGGTCGAGACGATGTAATATATGTCAAGGGTGCCGTCCTCCAGGGCTATCGCGCCGGACGACGCGTCGGGAACCAGCTTGAGCACTATTTTTTTGATCAGTGGCTTTCCGTCGTAGTAATCGTCGAAGCTTTCAAGCGTAAGGGAGTCTCCGGCACGCCACTCGACCATCTTGTAAGGACCGGTGCCCACAGGGTTTCTGGCGAAATCTATCTTATCGGCCTCGGCCTCTTCTACTGCCCTCTTGCTGGCTATGCCGTAGGTCAGGTTCGTCAGGACGTCCATAATAGGCCCGTAGGCGTACTTGAGGACGCACTTCACGGCGTCGTCGCCGACTTTCTCGAAATGGTCTATGGCCTCGCTGATGCCGCTCGAAAAGCTGGAATCGAGCGAACGCTGGAGTGAAAAGTACACGTCGTCGGCCGTCATTGCGTCGCCGTTGTGAAACTTGACGCCCTTTCTGAGATAAAACGTCACTTCCGTGTTGTCCGCGCTGAACTCCCATCTCTCGGCGAGGCCAGGCACGATCTTCGTGTAGTCGTCGGGGTCCTCTTTGACCAGGGTGTCGTATATCTGATACATCATCATATGCGTGACAGTGTCCTTGCTGGACGCAGGGTCGAGCGACGACGCCTCTGCGTTCACGCCCCACACCAGCGTATCCTTAGCGCTCTGCGGCGCTTCGGCCGCGAACGCGCAATTTGCCGCCAGCCCCGCTGCAACCAACGCCATGAAAATTATTTTCCTGCAACACTCCATCATGCTTGCACCTCTTTCGATCGATATGATTTGTTTTGAAATCGCGTCCCGGACGCATTCGCCCGAGCGCCCGGATCACTCGTAAGAGCAGAAGAGCGCAACCAGGTACTTGACTGCCCTTCTGTAATCCTCGATTATCAAATTCTCGTCCGGCGAATGGTGGTTTCCTCCCGGATGGCTTGGCCCCACGCCCGCTATGGGAATTTCAGGCCATGCGTCGCGGAAGACATCGGCCGGCCCGGCGCCAAGCTGCGTCAATTCCACGACCATCGGTTTTCCGAACGCGGCTTCGGAGACTTCGCACGCGCGGTATCTGAATGGGGTGTCTACCGGCGTTCGGACGGGGCGGTTGGTTCCGCCGCTCATCTCGATTTCCACATCCGAAAAGCCGCGTTCGTCGAGGTGTCTGCGAAGCAGCCCTTCGAGCCTGTCCGGATCCTGGTTCGGCACGAGGTAGAAGCTGCCGCGGGCGTACGCCTTGTGCGGCACTATGCCGCGAACGCCGTTGTGCGTTTCCCCCGCCTCGAGCCCGCAAATCGAGATCGACGGCTCCAGATATATGCGGCGTTTGAGCTCCTCGCCCGTAGCCCCCTTTACATAGCTTTTGAAGCCGACTTGCCTCTTCAGGCTCTCCTCGTCGTAAGGGAAATCGCGCAGAACCTCCAGGTCCGCCTCATTCGGAGGCTCGACTCCGTCGTAAAAGCCGTCGATGGCAATCCTCTCGTCGGGAGCTTTCAGCGAGGCAAGCGCCCATACGAGCCGCCACGAGGCGCTGGGAACTATGGCGCCCATGCGTCCGTGAACGTCGCAGCCAGATGTCCTGACGTTGAGGTCGAAGGCCATGCCCCCGCGCACCCCGAGCCTCAGCCACATGCGCCCGGCGGAGTCGTTGCGGCCGCTCTCCCATACGCAGACGTCCGCTTTCGACATCTCCCGGAACTCGCTTTTGCGCTCGCGCGCGAAACGGTGCAAAGAAGGGCTGGATATCTCTTCGTCCCCCTCCGCCAGAAATTTCACCCGAACGGGCATCTTCCCGCCAGTGGCGATCATCGCCTGCACCGCGTGGAGGCGCGAGAAAAGCGGCCCCTTGTTGTCCGACACGCCCCGGCCTAAAAGCCTCCCGCCGTCGGCCTGAAGGCTGAACGGATCCGGGATGCTCCAGTTCTCGTATTTTCCCGGCTCAACGACGTCGTAATGGTTGTAGAACAGAATGGCCGCGTCACTGTCGCCTCCAGTGTCGGCAGTGATTATGGCATTGCCCCCTTCGACTTCGTGCAGGCGCGGCTCAAGGCCGATCGCTTTCATTTTCGAGACGATGCAGCGCCTCGCCGCCTCGCGCCCCTCCGGATTGCTCGCGGTGCTCGGGCACGCGCAGATTTCCTTCAAATCTTCCAGCATTTCGTCGAAGCGTTCGTCCACGTAATCGAACGCCGCCTTCATGCGCTCGATGTTCAAGCGTGTCATGCGCAATCCTCCCAAATCAGCGAATTTGCGTTAAGGAAGTGCTGATTAATTCGCTTAAGCGACGTTTTGCCGTTTAGTCGCACAGACGCCGCAAGGGTTTAAATCTTCACCCTTTAGGCCCCTAACGATAAATCAGCCTTTCCTTAAAGTAACGAGGTCAGTCTTTTGCGGCATCACCGCCTTTGTCGGCGCCAAGCCTGGAGGAGAGCTTGGCCGTTTCGTCGAGCAGCATGCGTATGGCTTTTTTCCTGGATGGCTTGCCGAACTCGTTTATATCCCCGGATATCGAAATCACTCCGACGAGGTCATTCGAATACTGAAACACAGGAGCGGCGATGCCGACCCTGCCCAGCTCGCGCTCCTCACTAGTCAGGGCATATCCCATGCGTCTGGTTTTTTCGACTTCCGACGCCAATTTCTCCCTGGTGGTTATCGTGAACGGGGTGAGAGCCGGGTATCGCTCGCTGATTGCGAAAAAATTCTCCCGGAACTCGTCGGACGAAAAAGCGAGCATCACGCGCCCCCGCGCGCCGCAATGGAGATCGCGCTCCCGCCACACAGGTTCCTGGTCGTGGTTGGCGACGCCCCTGCTGAGCCTTATCACGCAGATGAGTCCTTTGTCGTGAATTTTGTGGAAAGCGACCGATTGTCTGATTTCCTTGAAGAGGCGCTCAAGCGTCGGTCTGGCGACGGCGAGAATCGGGTTAGTGTCTTCATAAACCCTGGCCAACGCCGGGATTCTGGGACCCAGGCTGTAAACGCGGCTCGGGCCGTCGAATACGACGTAACCCATGCGTTCCAGCGTGCCGCACAGCCTCATAACCCTGGACTTATACATCCCCAGCTCAGACGCGATCTCTGTCAGCGTCATCTGCGCGCGCCCCTGGAGGGAGTCGAGTATCTCAAGCCCCTTCATGAGGCTTTCGACGTACTTTTGCGATTCCAACGGCTTGTCTCTGTCGGGCATTGGCAATCAACCCCCGGGATGTGTGCATAAATTCTATGTAGTAGAATTATGTTTTATCTATTAGAATATTTTTGCATTATCCCACTCCCGAAATTTTTGTCAATAGGAAATTAGAAATCCAAATTAGAATTATGCTCACCAATTATGCTCACCCAACGGGTGAGCATAAAATGAGCATAAAATGATATTACGAGGGTGCCTGCGTTTCGCCTGTTATTTTTTGACGCGGCACACGCTGTCGATTAGCGTGCCGTCCCTGTATTCCACCACGGCTACGACATCGCCCTCATCCACGTCAGGGGGTTCCGGCTTGCCAGTCAGTCTTTCAACTTTGTCCTTCAGCTCGTTTATATCGACTATCGGAAGCTTCGCGGAAATGGCGCGTTCGATCAAATCCTTGCGCAAGGGGTTTATTAAAATCCCCCTCTCGGTGACTATGGCGTCAACTGTCTCGCCCGGGGTCGTCACATTGCTGACGGAATCTTTTATGGAGCACACCCCGCCGCGGAATGATGGCAGCACGACTATCGACAGGGCAGCGCCGGCGGCGGCGTCGCAGTGGCCGCCGGAAGCGCCGCGCAGCGCCCCGTCGTTGCCCGTCAGCACGTTGACGTTGAAATTCACGTCCACATCCAGTGCGGCCAGGATCACGCAGTCGAGGCTGTGCGCGAGGCAGCCGGCATTGAAGGGGTTGGCGTACCATGACGAGTCGATTTCTACGTGGTTTGGATTGTTTCTCACGGAATCCGTGACGGCAGAGTCAAAGCTCTGGACGTCGAACAGCGACTTGAAAAGCCCCTGCTCCAACATCCTAGACATATGGCCGGAGATGCCGCCGAGCCCAAACGAGCCGACGATCCCCTTGCCCTTCATGTACTCTTCGAGGTAAGCGGACACGGCCAGGCTCGCGCCGCCCACGCCCATCTGGAATGAAAAGCCTGGCGCGATCGCGCCCGACGCCTTCATCAGGCGGAACGTGTCTTTGGCTATTTTGAGATCGACCGGATTGCGCGTGATGCGGGCCGCGCCGGTCGCAATCTTTTTCGGGTTGCCCAGGCTCGGGACCGCGACAATCTGGTCCACCTTGTGCTGAGGTATCGAAATGTTGCGGCCGACAGGGTAATCGACGAGGTTGTCCGTTATCGCTATCACGTGCTTCGCGAACATGGCGTCGGTCATAGCGTAGCCCAGCGACCCGCAGGCCGACGGGCCGCTCGAGCCGGAGACGTTGCCCATCGCGTCGCAGGCGGGAGCCGCCAGGAACGCCACGTCGATCGCGATCTGACCCTCCTCTATCGCACGCGCTCTCCCGCCATGAGATCTGATAACGACTGGGATGCCGGCCTCCCCGCTCGACACCAGGGTGCCGAGCTTTCCCCTGACCCCCGACGTGTAGAGCCTGCCTATCAGGCCGCGCATGATGTAGTCGGCCACGCAGTCATGGGCGTCCGGGATAGAGCTTGGCGCGAACGTCAGGCCCCTGAAGCCCATGGCTTGCAACGCTTCGAGCACCATCGGGATGACCGCGTCGCCGTTGCGGAGGTGGTGGTGGAAGGAGATGGTCATCCCATCCTCCAGGCCGGATCTTTTTATCGCCTGTTCCAGGCTCTCTGCGACTTTGCTTTTGGTTCTCTGCGGGCTGCGCGGATGGACGGGCGCGCCCGCCGCGCGCGACGGGCCCGCCTTCTGAAACGCGCCCGCGTACGGCTCGAACGATCCGACGCCTGGGACATTCAGCGGGACCCGCCTGCCAATGGAGTTTATAACGAAATCCGTCATGCCAAGCCGCCTCCGTCTTCCTCATAGTCGTATAGCCTCGAAAGAGCGATCAGGTGCTCCGCCCTTGCGATCACAGGGGCGTCTACCATCCTGCCGGCGACGGACACGACCCCCTTGCCTGAATGCAGGGCAATTTCGGCCTCCCTCACCACCCGCTGGGCGCGGGCAAGCTCTTTCGGGCTTGGCCGGAACGCCTCGTGGATTGTTTCTATCTGGCCCGGATGTATCGCCGCCTTGCCAGTGAAGCCAAGCTCGGCTATCTGCTTCGATTCCTTGGCGAGCCCCTCAATATCGTTGATATCAGTCCACACCGTGTCGAACGCCGACACTCCCGACGCGCGCGCCGCCATCACGACGCGGCTGCGCGCGTAGAAGAGCTCCCAACCCTCCAGGGTCTTCTGCACCCCCATGTCCGCCGTAAGGTCCTGGCCGCCGATGGTCAGCGCCGCGACCCGGGGCGACGCCTTGGCTATCGAAAAAGCGTTTTCAATGCCCAAGGCGGTTTCGAGCATGGCGTGCAGCTTGACGGTTCCAACAGGGATGCCGTTGTCATTTTCTATCTCGGCTATCAGGCAATCAGCAGCCCGCACGTCGCTTATCTCATTGCATTTCGGGAGCCTCACAGCGTCAGGGGTGCGGGGCACTATCTCTTTCAAATCATTTTCAAAATATTCGCTGTCCGCCGGGTTGACCCTCACCGTCACGATAAGACTGCCGAAATCAAAAGAATCCAGAAATGTTGACACCATTTTCCGGGCGGCGTCTTTCTCCGACGGGGCTATGGCGTCCTCGAGGTCGAGCAATATGCTGTCCGCCCCGAACGCCGGTGAATGCTGGATCATCCCTGGAGAATCCCCTGGTATGTACAGCATCGAGCGGCACGGGCGGTTTTCGGTTCCCGCATGTTTTTTCATGGCAGCCTCGCCTCAAGCGCCCGTTCCACGGCGGTCTCGATCCTAGCCCTGAGGGTTATCTCGATCGCGCCTTGGTCCTGGATGTGGACCCGCCCAGCAGTCACGGAGTATTCCGCCAGTATCGCGCGCGTCATCGCTTCGGTGCGTTTTTCGAATATTTTTTTGTTCGCGCCGCTGTAATCGATCTCAATCGAATCGGCCGGCGTGACGGTGACAAGGCAGTCGGATGATTCGACCGACCCGGCGCTTGCTGTTTTTGAAATGGAAATCTCCGGCATGTTCAAAACCTCCAGGCTATTTCTTTTAGAAACTCGCCGGTGTTGGCGGCGCGTCTCACCGGCGTCTTTGCGAGGCCGAACAGATCCTTCGTCGTCACCCACACCGAGCTGCCAGCCTGCTCTTTTCACTGCGCGTACAAACGGATCGGCGTGGTTTTAACCGCCGCCGCCCGCTCAGATGCTGCCGTATACGAGTTTCGGCAGAAACAGAGACAGCATCGGAAAGTACGTCACCAGCAGAAAGACCAGGATGAGGCTGACTATCATGGGAATTATGGGCTTGCTGATCTCCTCCAGAGAGAGCCCGGTGATGGCGCTTGCCACGTATATGTCTATGGCGACCGGAGGAGTAGCCATGCCTATGGCCAGGCCTACCGCCATAATGAG
>JAISQC010000226.1 GCA_031274465.1 Synergistaceae bacterium
GCCGTTCCTAAGAGCATGGTCATAATAGGCGGAGGGGTTATCGGAGTCGAGCTCGCAACGGTCTACAGCTCGTTTGGAACGAAGACGACCATCGTGGAGATGGAGCCTGAGATACTGCCTCTTATGGATTCCGAGCTGGCTGGAATGCTCAGGAAAAATTTGACCGGCAGGGGTATAGATATCCTGCTCTCGGCAAAACTCGAGTCCATCGAGGATCGCGGGGCAAACGCGACTGTCAATGTCCTTCTTGGAGAGCGTAAAATCGTCATCGAGGCTGAAAAAGTCCTGGTGAGCGTTGGCAGGCGCACCAACACGGAGGCTCTCCGCCTCGAAGCCGTCGGCGTTAATCACGACAGGGGCCGGATTCTGGTGGACGACAGGATGCGGACGAACGTCTCCGACGTCTACGCCATTGGGGACTGTCTTGGGCGGACGATGCTGGCTCACGTCGCGTCGGCTCAGGGAGAGGTCGCCGCTGAAAACGCGACCGGAGGCGACGCCGTCTACAACCCCAAGACCAACTCGTCGTGCGTCTATACCGAGCCGGAGTTCGCGTCCGTTGGCCTCACAGAGAAAGAAGCTTCGAGCCGCAGCATCGGCTTCGTTGTCGGGAGATTCCCCCTGGCCGCGAACGGCAAAGCCCTCATAGCGGGCGGAGGGGAGGGAATGGTCAAGATATTAGCCGATCCCAGGTACAAGGAGATACTCGGGCTTCACATCTTAGGCACTAGGGCGACCGACATGATAGCGGAGGGCGCGCTCGCCATAGGGCTCGAGGCGACGCTCGACGAGCTGGAGAACACCATCCACGCCCATCCGACGATCTCTGAGGCCATCCGCGAGGCTGCGTTGGCAGCCGAAGGCAAGGCGATTCACATTCCTAATTGACGTTTTATACCGCGTCCGGCCCGGATCACAGCCCAAGATCAGGGCGCGGGCCGGATGCACTCTGCGGCGGCGCGGTTCACTATTCCTTTAGCTTCATGATTAACGTCCGATTGTAATCGATTTGGCGGCAAAAGGGGGATTCAAAGAATGCGCGTATTGCTGATAGGACAGAAGGCGTTTGGCGCCGACGTGCTGTCCGCGCTCGCTAAGGGGCCGGCGGAGATCGTCGGCGCGCTCGTGGGCACCTCTGACACGGAGCGCCAGGATCAGGTGGAGACAGTCGCCTCGGAATTCGGAGTCAGATGCTTTAAAACCGCGAGCCTCAGAAAACCCGAAGTGACGTCATGGGTCAAAGAGAGAAGACCAGATCTGATCGTCATGGCTTTCGTGACTCTTTATATGCCGATGTCGCTTGCTGAAGCCTCTCCGCTCGGCGCCATCAATTTCCACCCCTCGCTTCTCCCTCTGCACCGCGGCGTGAGCGCGCTTCCGTGGACTATACTGTGCGGCGATAAGATCGCAGGGCTCTCCGTCTACTTCGTGGACGAGGGCATCGACACGGGAGATGTCATAGTGCAAAAGCAGGCGGACATCGACGAATCTGACGACTTCAAGACTCTTTATTTCAAAAAAATCTATCCCCTTGGAGTTGAGGCAGTGTGCGAAGCCGTGAGCCTTGTCGCGTCAGGCAACCCGCCGAGGGTAAAGCAGGATGACTCCATGTCGAGCTACGAGCCGCCCCTTGCCAGAGAACACCTCGTTATCGACTGGGACGATGCCGTCGAGCTGAACAGCCGCAAAATTCGAGCCGGAAACCCCGGAATCGGAGGCGTAACGAGGTTAGACGACGGGAGGGAAGTTCGCGTGTACGGTTGCAGGAAATGCGCTGAGGTGCCGAGCGGAGCAAAACCCGGGGAGATAATTTCCATCGGCGGCGACGGCATGCTGGTCAAGGGTCTCGACGGCGGGCTTCTTCTTGCTAACCTCGGGCTTCCCGGCGAACCCAAGCTCGACGGCGCTAAGTTCGCTCAGACGCACGGGCTGTCAGGGGCGCGAAGTTTTATAAAAGTCTGAGCGTCAAAGCGCTGCAGGAAGATTCTAAGCGGCTTTATCCCGGCGCGCTCGTTATGCTTGGACGCTATTTTTATGTTTGCGCTGACATCTATGGAGCTGCTGAAATAATGTGAGCGAGGTACCGGAGCTCCCGAGGTCTTACTGCGATACGATGACTGTTTGAATCTCGCAAACGCGTTTTTGCGGTTTTTTCAGAATCGGCCAGAGGAGCGGGTTCCCCGCATATTAGGCGTTTCTCTGTCTAGGTAGTTGTAATTTCGGGAAAGCAGGTTCAAAGATTTTTGGGTTTTCTCGTGAAGGCTGCGTTTCACGCGGAGCCCTTCCATGCGGGAACTGGAGTATAATAAGGCAGTTCCATCTGGGGCATGGGGGGATCGGACGTGCTTTACAGGCTCGCTCAGTTTTTTTGCCGAGTTTATTTTTTGCTGTATCACCGTATTTCGATACGGGGGCTCGACGAGATGAAGAAGTTCCTCGCGTCTCGCGGCGGCAGGCCTGTGATCCTTGCGGCGAACCACCAGAGCTATCTCGACCCTCCCGCCATTGGGATGGTTTTTCCGACTCCGCTCAGGTTCATAGCATGGGACGGGCTTTTCAGAATCCCGCTGTTGGGGGCGATGATCCGCGCCCTCGGGGCAGTCCCGGTGAGCCAGGAGAACAAAAACGCCGCGGCGGGCCTGTTGCGCGACGTCATGGGGTTCGTCAGGGACGGATACAGCGTGCTCATATTTCCAGAAGGGCAACGGACTCCGGACGGGCGCCTGCAGCCTTTCGAAGGCGGGGTTGCCCTGATCGCTTTGAAGATGGATGTCCCCGTGGTGCCGATCTGGATAGAGGGGGCGTTCGACGCGTTTCCGATATCCCGCAGGTTCCCGAGGCCTCGGAAAATAGCCGTCACGTTCGGCGAGCCGCTGCTTCCGGAGCGCATAGCGGACATGCCGGAAAAAAACCGCCGCCAAGCCCTGCTCGGCGCGCTTGAGAGCGCGCTAGTCTCCATGAGGGACGGCGTGCGGCAGGGCTTTTAGGGCTGGTACAGCCAGACGGCGCTCGCTTCGTTTATGCCGAATTTTATTTCCATCCCGTTCATGGTGAAAGCGAAGCTCGTGCCGCCCTGCGCGGCGTCGGTCCTGAAAATGTCGAAAATTTCGACCCCCGGGATGAAGCCGGCCGCGTTGAGGCGCCTGCGAAGCTCGTATTGCGCGGTCACGCGGGCGATCACCCCGTTCGACCCGTTCTCGAGCAGGCAGAGGGGGACCGGCAGAGCGTGCGCCGAGTCAAGCTTTTCGAGCAGCTCGCGAAGCCACGCCTCTTTGTTGCGCTCGGCAAGCGTGATGGCGTCTGTGAAGGCGGCGAGCCTCATCTCGGTGCTTTCGTCTATCTCGTGCTCCATGACGCAGGCGACTTTTTGCGCTCGCTCCCTTGAAAAGCCGAGTATCCGCGAGAAAAAATCGGTGAGAAATTCGTGCCTCCTGTAGACCGTGAGCGCCTTTCCCCGCCCGCTCTGAGTGAGGATTACGTCCCCGTAGCGCTCGTGTTCCAGCAGCCCGTCGGCTTTCAGCCTTTTCAGAGCGGCCGTTATCGTAGCCTTGGTGACGCCCAGGCTTTTGGCCAAGCGCGTGACCGTGGCTATCTCCCCTGACATCTCTATCTCGAGGATCGCTTCGAGATAGTCTTCCACTCTCGCCGTTAAGTCCATTTCCCTCTCCTTTAAAATTTCACTCGAATACGAGATCGACGTATTCAGATGTAGAGCACGCCAGCATCGCAGGATAGAGCGGCCTGAATCTGAGCGTGTCCCCTGGCTTGCAGCCCCCGTCCGGGGGCCTCGCGGAATCCGCGTCGGTGACGTCGACGATCAGATGGTCGCTCGACGCGGTGACGATGTGAACGCCTCGCTCCATCGGGGTTATCCTGTCAATGTTAACGTCCTGGCGGCCCATTCCAAGCAGTGCGCGTTTCCTCGTTCCCCTGTCTGCGAAGACGGGCTTTTCCCCGAATGCCTGAAGGCCGGTCTCGCCCTCCGGGACGCTGGGCTTGAGCCTGCACTCCACTATCTCCGCTGTTATTGTGATCGCGTCTTGCGCGAGATAGGGTATTTCGCGGTCGAAGGCCGTATCGGTGCCCAGCAGTATTCCCTCGCAGATGCGGAGCTGATTTACCTCTTTGGGCGCGGCGCGCTCCTCGATTATTTTCAGGCAGCAGGTCCCCCCGACGCTCACGACCGGCATCTCCGTGCCTAGCGCGTCCGATGCCATGTCCCTGCAGGACACGAGTTTCGCCATGTTCTCTGGCGTGGGCAGCACCCCCGACGCGCAGGCGAAGTTCGTCGCGACGCCGCAGATTCGGACGCCGCCCTTCAAATCTTTCAGCATTGGGAGGGCAGGCGGCAAATCTCCCGGAAGGAAGCCCTCTCTCAGATCGCCCATGTCCATCATCAGAAGCACGTCGTGGGTGGCGCCGACGCGCGCGCAAATCTCGTCGATGGCGATTATGGTCGATATCTCCGATTGCAGCGACACGTCGGACCACCGTACGAGATCCTCCAGCTCCGAGCGCATCGCGACCCTCATCAACTGTAGCGGGGCCGCTACTCCGGCATTTCGTATTTTTTCAAGGTTGCGCAGCCGGCTGTCCGCGATGCCCGCAAACCCCGCCTCGCAGTATATATCAGCCAGCCTGGGGTCTCCCGACAAGCCCTTGGTGACGCCCCACGCCTCTATGCCGAATTCTTCGCAAAGGGCCGCTGCTGCGCGCGCGTTTTTCAGGACTTTTTCCCTATTCACTGTCATTGCCGGGTATCTCACCGCATCGACCCCCTGTCTTTCAAAGCCTGATGAAAGCCGAGAAGAGCGTTTCCGCGACGAACACTATTATCGAAACGCTCAGCCACAGGATCCACCAGTCGTAGCCCGCATTGTTTTTTTTGCCCATCCTGTACAGGACGGTCGAAACGGCCAGCCCCGCAATCAAGGCGATCGCGGCGGTTAAGGCGATCAGCATGGCGTCGCCGTAAGTGACTGCCATCTACTTCACTTCCCCTGCTGAAATGATAGCCATGTCGAGGGCTGCCAGCCCCTGCTTCACGTCCTCCGGCCTGCTGTAGGAGCGCCGCACGAGCTCGTTTGCCGTCACCCACCATACCTTTCTGACGTACTCCCCATCCGGGGAGAGCACCCCGTACGACGCGTGAAGCTCCCCGCTGGCCAGCAACCTGAACGCGATGTTGCCGACCGCGTTCAGCGCTATTTCGTCGTGCCTCAGCCCGTTGGCCCGAACGAGCTTTTGTATTTTGGGAAGGTCTTTCAGGTAATTATAAACCGGAGTCCAGAGTTTGGGCATCTCGCGGCGTTCGCCCAGCTGGCTCGTGAGAAAAGCCATGAAATCGCCGAGCGACGTCATGCATTTGTCCGAGTCGGTGAGCTGGGCCATCATATCGTCCATCGGGTTGCGGGACGCCGCCGGCATGGTTATCAAAGACCACCCTCCGGCGCAAGACAGAAACGCCCACCCGAGGTCCGTCGCGAAGCTCGCTATGACCCATGGCGACCTGATGGGCAGGGCGCCGGTGAAAATTCTGTACGGCTGGACGGCCAGCAGGTATATCGGTGCGTAGTGGCAGAGCGACAGCATCACGGCCGCGCTTCCTTCGGAAGGGCGCCTGATCACCGCCCCGCGTATGATGGCGGCCGGCGTCAGGTTTATGATCGCCAGGCACGATTCTATGAACAGCTGGAAGACGACCATGCCGAACGAGACCTTGGTCGGCATCCCGCTTGCCGCCCTGATGCCGATGTCGCTTAGCGCATACGATGCGACGCCGAACAGGGCGGCCTCGAACGAAAAAACAAAAGAACGCCTTATGCTGAGGTTTTCGAGAAACAAAGCGAACGGCCCTTTTCAAGGGTCACCGGGGTGTTTGCTGACGATAATAACCGAGGGTTCACCACTATGTCGTTGCCTCCCTGCATTTAACATAGAAATTTTTTGTGCTACTATACCACAAATCGCTGCGATTTCAAAAGGCCACATCGGCACACACATCGGCGCGCGTTTCGATTCCCCGCGCATTGGGAGATAAAGCGCGGGTGATGTTGGAAGGCGCGCCGTGGTGGCTTTTATGCTAAAATGTCCCGGTAAAATATTTATCTTTGGAGGTATGGACATGGCGGTTCCGATGCAGATCAGCCTTGAAGAGGTCATAACGATGTTGCTGTCGCGGGTCGAGAGCCTCACGATGAGCGACGAGAACAACAAGACGAGGTTCAACATCGTGGTGAGGGCTTTGTATGAGAAGGGGCTTTTGACGGAAGAGGACATAACCGAATCCGTCAGGGCCGAGCACCTCATGCTCAAGGAGCTGGGCATGATGCCGGAGCTTCCGGGCGATGACGTGGTACATGCGGTTGCCGACAGCATACTTCAGTGGATTCGGGGCGACGTCGAGGCGATCAAGCAGGCCATGGCGGAATACGACAAAAAACTCAAGGAGTACGCGCGCGAGGAGGCCAGGAAATCCACAATCGCCGTCGCCTCGTCGGACGTGCTTCACCAACTGGACAGGATGTCCCCCCCCGGCTCGGGTGGCAAAAACAGCAGGCTCATCATATAAGGGCGCCGCGTCCGACCGGCTGGCCCAAAACGAACATCCGTCCGATCTCGTGAGGGTCCCCGCTTGAAAGAAAAAATCCTGCGGTGCTGGACGGCTTTGGCGGGGCGAAACAGGAGGGTAGCCGTTCTCGATTTCTGCCTTCTGGCGGCGGCCGTCTACCTCGGGTTCGCCCTGCGCCTCACGCTGATCGTCTCCCCGGATTTCCGCGACGACCTGATTCTGGCCGCGGCGATCTATCCGGCCTGCGTTACGTTTGTCATGTGGGTCGCGGGGATTTACAGGGTATACTGGCCCCAGGCCAGCGTGGGGGAGTACGCGGGAGTAGCTCGGGCATACGTTTTGGGGTGCGCCCTCTTTTTGTGCGTTGATTACTTCACCCGCGCGCTGGTTATCCCGCGCACGTCGCTTGCGATAACGCTGTTCGCCGGGCTGGTCTTCGTCGGGTCGGCCCGCGCCTCGTGGCGTCTTGCGGAGTTTTACTCGTCGTCGGTCGTCTCCCCGTCGGGCGAGGCCAGGCGCACGATAATAATAGGCGCCGGGGAGGCCGGAGTGTTTCTGGTCCGCGACCTGCAAAAGGGCGGGTCTTCTTTTTCACCGGTCGGCTTCATAGACGCGGACCCCCAAAAACTCGGCAAGTCCATAGCCGGCTTGCAGGTCCTTGGAAACGACGACGATCTTCTGGAAATATGCCGCTCGCTCGACGTGCGCGTGGCCCTGATCGCCATACCGTCGGCCAGCGGTGAGCGTATTCGAAAATACCTGGACGCGCTGTCGCGCTCCAACATCGAGGTGAGGGTGCTTCCGAGCCCGCGCGAGCTTGCGGGCGGCACTGTGGGGTTTGGCAAGCTCCGGCCTGTCGAGCTGCAGGACCTGCTTCGGAGGGCGCCCATCCATCTCGACGAGGCCATGATTTCGACGGCCATCTCGGGCAAAAAGATCCTGGTGACCGGCGCCGGCGGGTCCATAGGAAGCGAGATATGCGCGCAGCTCGCCAGGCACTCGCCGGCGGAATTGTTGCTGTTGGGGCACGGCGAGCAATCCATCTACAGCCTGACAGTCGCGCTTTCCGAGTCAGGCGATTTTGTGCCGTACAGGCCTATCATAGCCGACATCGCGGACGAATTTGCGATGAAGCGCGTTTTCGAGGAACACCGGCCGCAGATCGTATTTCACGCCGGCGCCCACAAACACGTCCCCCTCATGGAGGAGAACCCAAGGGAAGCGCTGAGGGTAAACGCGCTCGGAACGTGGGTGGCGGCTGATCTCGCCGGTCTGTGCGGCGCTGAGAAGTTCGTGATGATCTCAACAGACAAGGCGGTGCGGCCGTCGAGCGTCATGGGCGCGACTAAGCGCGTCGCGGAGCGCCTTCTGCAAGACGCGCAGGAGTGCCATCCCGACACCGCGTACATCGCGGTGCGGTTTGGCAACGTTCTGGGAAGCAGGGGCAGCGTCGTCCCTCTGTTCGAAAGGCAGATAATGCGCGGAGGGCCCGTCACCGTGACGCATCCCGACATGCGCAGGTATTTCATGCTGATCCCGGAGGCAGTGAGCCTCGTCCTGCAGGCGGCTTCCATGGGGCGAGGCGGGGAGCTGTACGTGCTCGACATGGGCGAGCCGGTGAACATAGCCTCGATGGCCGAGACACTGATAAGGCTGCACGGGAGGGTCCCCCACACTGAGGTGAAAATAGAGTTTACCGGGATGCGCGGAGGCGAAAAGCTTTTCGAAGAGTTGTTCTACGACCCGGCTCACGTGGACAGAACGAGCCACGACAAGATTTTTTTGTCGAAATTGGACGCGGGGGAGAGGCATTTCATAAGCGATGTGAAGGATGTTTTGAGTTCGCCTCTCGGCGGGAGCGAATTGCGGCGTGCGATTTTTTCGCTGGCTGGCGAGGATTCGTAATGGATTTCGGTTTTTCTCATGAAAAACTGATATAATTCTCGCGTTCACGATTACGAGTTGGAGGTATTTGCCTTGCTGAAGTCGACGACGGTGATCACATTCGAGCTTGACGATATAGAGGCTTGCGCCTCTGAACTCGCGAAAGAGACTGCGAAAAACCTCACGCTGATGAGCGGCAGTTTCGCGCTCTTGCTGTGCGATTCCGACGTCAGGCACAACGACCTCGTGGACGGGCTCAAACGCAGGCTTGGCATCCCAATCGTGGGTTTTTCCTCGACGGCGATGATGAGCGGGGCCGATGGCATACTGGACGCGGCGGCGGTGCTGACCACAGTTACCTCGGACGACGTTCGTTTTTCCGTCGCGGCGAGCGAGCCCCTGCGCGCCGAAAACGTGTGCGAACAGATCGAGGCGACGTACGGCAGGGCGTTGTCGTCGCTTGAAGGCCCCCCGGCGCTGATAATGGCCTTTCCTCCCTGCATTCTGGGGATAACGCTCGACGCGTATCCGCGCGAGCTTGGGCGCATATCGGGGGGAGTGCCGGTATTCGGAGGGCTGCCGGCGCACGATGACGCCAACGGCAGTTCCGCCGTCTATTGCGGGGATTTCGCCTCAAACGACCGTTTGGCCCTGCTTCTGGTGTCGGGGGCTGTCAAGCCGGTCATGTCGGTGAGAAACAGCCTCAGCATGATGGCCGACCTGAAGAGGACCGTGACCAGCTCTCGCGGCAACGTCATACGCAGGGTCGGCGACGGCACGTTCGTCGAATTCCTCGAGCAGTTCGGCCTCGACGTGAAGAAAATAGCGGACGCGGAGGACAGCAACGTGTCTTTTTCGTCGTACCCCCTGCTGATAGAGAGGGCGAATGCGCCGGATGACGACGGCGTTCTCATGGTTCGGTCCATTTTCGGCGTGGACATGGAGTCCGGCGCCGGAACCGCCATAGGGGAGGTCCCGGAGGGCAGCACTCTCTCGCTGGGGGTGCTTCGGATGCAGGATATCGAGATTTCCACGAAGGACACCGCGCTCGGCCTCATCGAGAAGATGGAGCGGAACTGCGAAGACGGTTATAGCTATTCGGTGATTTTCGCGATATCGTGCGTCGCGCGGTATTTCGTCATGGCCGGCAAGAGCGGACTGGAGGCCGACATGCTTCGGGAGATGCTGCCTCTGGGCCCCTCCTTGTCGGGGTTTTACAGCTTCGGTGAGATATGTCCTACCTCGGTGGGCGGGCATGGGGCGATGAACGCGGCTCACAACGAATCCCTCGTGCTCCTCGCGATGTAGGGTTGCGTCAGCGGTATCGCCTGTTATGAAGGCGTGAGGTATTTGCCGTAGCCGGTAAATTATAAATCATGCGCGCCAATGAGCGCGGCGGAGGACACGAAAATGCTCAAGTCAACGGTTGCCATCACTTACGAATTGGACGACATTCAAGCAGGGGTTTCGGAGCTGGCGGATGAGACGCTCAAAAACCTGACGCTCCAAAAGAACAGCTTCGCGCTTTTGCTGTGCGATTCCGACGTGAAGCACGAGGAGTTCGTCGCGGAGCTGAGGCGCAAGCTGGGGGTCCCGATAGTCGGTTTTTCGACTACGGCGATGTTCAGCGGGGGCGAGGGCCTCTGCGACGGCGGGGCGATACTCACCACAGTGACGTCGGACGACGTGAATTTCTCTCTCGCGACCAGCGAGCCCCTGACGCCGGACAACGTGGCGGAAGAGATAGAGAAGACCTACAAGAAGGCGCTCGCCGGGCTGGATGGGGCGCCGGAGCTGATCATGGCGTTTCCCCCCTACATCCTGGGGATAATGCTCGACACCTATCCCCGCGAATTCAGCAGGGTCTCAGGCGGGGTTCCGATATTTGGAGGGCTGCCGGCGCACGACGAGGTCAACGGCAGGTCATCCGTCTATTGCGGGGATACGGCTTCCGGCAACCGGGTGACGGCGCTGTTGCTCTCCGGGGCGGTAAAGCCGGTTATGACCGTGAAAAACTCGCTCGGATCGCTGGCGAACCTGAAGAGGACCGTCACGAGGTCCAAGGACAACGTAGTCTACAGCGTAGGCGACGATACGTTCGTGCATTTCCTCGAGCAGTTCGGCCTCGACGTCACCAAGCTCGCCAACCCGGAGGACAAGACCACGTCGTTTACCACTTATCCGCTGCTGCTAGAGCTTGCGAATGCACAGGACCTCGACGGTGTTCCGATAGTGCGCACTCTGCACGGGGTGAACCTCGAAGATGGGTCTGGGACCGCCATAGGCGAAGTGCCGGAGGGCTGCACGCTTTCAGTGGGGGTGCTCCAGCCGCATGATATCGACATCTCGACGCAGAACAGCACGAAAGACCTGATTGAAAAGATGAAGGAAAACGAGCGAGGCGGCTACAGGTATTCGACGGTGTTCGCCGTTTCCTGCGTGGCGAGGTATTACGTCATGGCCAGCAAAAACACCCTCGAAGCCGACGCGCTGAAAAAGGGCCTTCCGCCCGAGCTGTCGCTGTCCGGCTTCTACAGCTTCGGCGAGATATGCCCGACCTCGGTCCGCTCGGGGAAGGCCGCGAACGCGGCGCATAACGAGTCGCTGGTGCTGCTCGCTCTGTAGCGCTTGACGCCACCCGGACAGCGCGCGAAACGATGATCGTCGAGAGCGATAAAAAACTGACCGACTCGGAGATAAAGGAAATTATCTCCGAGTACAACAAGAACAGGCGTAAGCTCAACAAGCTGGAGCGCGGCTACGCCCAGCTTGTGACTATGTACGAGCACTCCGAGCATTTGCGCAGCTTCAACGAAAAGGAGCTGTCGGTCCAGTATTTGTACAACCGCCTGCTGCTCGAGACATCTCCGATACTCATATTCGTGCTAGACCGGGATCTGAAATACGTCGTAGGCACCAACAAGCTGATGGAGATGCTGTCCTTCTCGGATCAGAGAGAGATGGCGAAACTGCCGTTCAGGAAGCTTTTTCTGAGGGTCGCGCCGGAGGATTGGGTGGACAGGATGGAGGATCAGTTCCGCCTCTCGCTTGCCGAGTCGCGCAGCATACATTTCAATGACAGCATAAAGATGAACTACGGTGACATTTTGCAGTTCGTGGTGTACATATCCCCGGCCATGGACTCAGGCGGGGTATGCCTGGGCCTGTCCGTGGCGCTTCACGACGTGACGGAGCTGGCCGTGGCGATCGACAGGGCGGAGGCCGCCGACAGGGCCAAGAGCACGTTTTTGGCTAACATGAGCCACGAGATACGGACTCCAATGAACGCCATAAAGGGCATGAGCGACCTGCTCCTCTTGACCAGGCTCGACGACGTGCAGAGGGGGTACGCGCAGAGCATAACAAACGCGTCGCACTCGCTGCTGGCCATCATCAACGACCTTCTGGACTTTTCCAAGATAGAGGCCGACAAGCTGGAGCTGGTGGAGGCCACGGTCGAGCTCGGTTCGCTGATAGCGGACGTGGCTGGGCTCATAAACCTCAAGGCGTCGGAGAAGAACATCGAGTTCGTCTCCCGCATCGACCCCCTTGCCCCATCCTCGATAATATGCGACGACATAAGGCTGAAGCAGGTGTTGCTCAATTTGCTCAACAACGCCGTCAAATTCACGCACGAGGGGCATGTCGGGCTTTCCATCTCATGCGAGCCGACGCGGGGCGACATGGTGCGGCTTGTCTTCGAGATCGAGGACTCTGGGATAGGCATAAGGGAATCGGATCTGGCCCTCATATTCCAGCCGTTTGCCCAGACCGACAAATACATGAACCGAAGCGTCGAGGGCACGGGCCTCGGGCTTCCCATAAGCAGCAGGCTCGTTCGGAAAATGGGCGGCGAGCTGAGCGTCAGGAGCGAGTACGGGCACGGCAGCGTTTTTTCATTTTCAATCGAGGTGAAGGCCGCGTCGAGCATGTCGTTGGCGTATGTGCTCTCCCCAGCGGCGAAAAGGGTCCTGTTGCTCATGGACGGGCCGCATTGCTCCGAATACGAGCAGATGCTGAGGGACCTCCTCGTCCCAGTGGACGCGTGTACGAACGAGGCGGATTTCGTATCCATGCTCGGGAAAAATTCGTACACCCATCTTATATACAGATACGACACAGGGCATGGCGTCGTCGAGTCCAACATGGGCGCCATACCGGACGGGTGCCGGATAGTGGCGGTGAAGAACATAAGGGTGGCAGCGAAGCAGAACACCGGGGCGAACATCTACGTGCTTTTCGAGCCAGTCCTCGTGACCGCGGTGGCGCAGGTCATCAACAACGTGAAGGCCGCCTCGCCGGAGTCGAAGGCAGGCAGCGACGTCATCGGCGCGTTCAAGTGCGTCGGCACCGAAATTCTTTTGGTGGACGACAATGACATCAACCTGATGGTGGAGAGCGAGCTGCTTCGCCAATACGGGGTGGAGGCGGACACGGCCGAGGGCGCGCGGATCGCCTACGACATGGTTGAGGGAAAGCGGTACGACATAATCTTCATGGACCACATGATGCCCGAGATAAACGGCATAGAGGCAACCAAGGCGCTGCGCGCCGCTCCGGGCTGGACGCAGACTGTCCCCATAATCGCGCTCACAGCCAACGCCATAACGGGGATGAGGGAGACATACATCGCCTGTGGCATGAACGACTACATAAGCAAGCCGATAGAGATTCCGGAGCTCAACAGGATGCTCCTGAAATGGCTGCCGAAGGAAAAGATAGAGATCGTCGAGGCAATCAAGAGCGAATCCAGCCCCGGCAGCAGCCTCGTCGGAAAGCTGTCCGCAGAGCTCGACACGGAAACCGCGCTCGCCAACATAGGCGGCTCGGAGGACGCTTACATCGGAGTCATCAAGGCATTCATGACGAGCATCCCCGAAAAGCTGTCGAGGATGGCGGACTACGTCGAGCACAACGACTTCGACAGCTTCAGGATCGACATACACGCGTGCAAGAGCTCGCTCGCGAACATAGGGGCAATGGACGTGTCCGAGGAAGCCAGGGCGCTGGAGATGGCGACGATATCTCAGAACAACGTCTTCGTCAAAAATAATTTCCGCGAGTTCACGGCCCATGTCGAAGGGCTGTTGTCCTTCATCGGCAACATCGTGTCCGGGAACGTGTTCGAGGAAGACCAGATAAAGGCCAGAGGCAGCGTCGAAGTGCTTCGCAACCTGCTCGAAGATGTGCGGGTGATGATCGACAACCTCGAACACGAGGTCGCGATGGAGCTGATGGACAGGATAACCTCCGAGAGCTACGGGCTGGAACTAGACAGGCAGTTGTTCCGGATACGCGCGGCCATCGACTCGTTCGGCTACGACATCGCGTCCGGCATAATCACGTCGATCCTTAAAACAGAGGACAGGTAGATGGACAAAGACGGACCCAATCACGCCATACTCGTTGTGGACGACGACGCCACGAACCTCCGCATGCTTCAGGAGATATTGAAGCCTTTGTACAAGGTGTACGCCGCGCCTTCCGGGGATCGGGCGCTCGCTTTTCTGGAAAACCGCGTTCCGGACATGATCCTGCTCGACGTCGAGATGCCGGTGATGAGCGGGTACGAGCTGATAAAGAGGCTGAAGGACGACGCGCGCTTCTCGTCCATCCCGGTGCTGTTCCTGACGGCACAGGAAGGGCGGGACAAGGAGGAGCAGGCTTTGCATCTGGGGGCCGTCGATTATATCTTGAAGCCTATCACGACCGGGGTGGTCAGGGCGAGGGTGAACCTGCACATCGAGCTCGAGGACTACCGCAAGCGCCTTGAGACGCTGGTGAGCGAGAAGACCGAAAAGCTGCGCCTCACGCAGGACTCGATACTGGACATTCTGGCCAACGTCACGGCATGGCGCGACAGCGGCACGGGAGGCCACATCGATCGGACTACGGCGTACACGCGCCTCGTGGTGGAGGGCCTTGCCCAAAAAAACGATCCCGAGTACGACATACCGCCCCAATACCGCGAGCACATCATAAAATCGTCGAAACTGCACGACATAGGCAAAGTGGCCGTGTCGGACAATATACTTCTCAAACCCGGGCGCCTGACGCCGGAGGAATTCGCGGAGATAAAAAAGCACACCACGTTCGGCGCTCAGATGATAGACGACGCCATAAGGGACCTCGGCGACGACTCCTCCTTCCTGCACGTGGCGAGGGAGATAGTCATCTCGCACCACGAGTGGTGGAACGGCGGCGGGTACCCAAATGGGCTTGCCGGGAGCGATATACCCATTTCCGGCCGGGTCATGGCGGTTTCGGACATATACGACTCGCTGACTTCCGAGCGCCCGTACAAGGGCCCGATGACCCACGAGGAAGCTATGGACATAATTTACAAGGAGACTGGCGTGCACTTCGACCCGAACATGATAAAGCTGCTCGAAGACACTTTCCCGCTTTTCAAGGAGATAGCCGCCGCGCTGAACTGACGGCGGCGGCGCGGCACAGCATCCGCCGCGCGAAGAGGGCGTGCGCGTGGAAATTGGCGTGGAGGTACGTGGCAAGCAGCCTTCCGCCTTCTGCCACGTATCCGTCCGCCCACGATTCGTCCGGGCGCGAGGCCTTGCGGACGCAAAACGCGTCTCCTTCGGGCCCCATTCTCGAATAATGGAACTCGTGGGCGCGCATGGTCTCTCCGGCGCGCATCAGCAGGTTGTCCTTGTTTGCCGTCGCTTCGACGTACCCGAACCTGCTCAGGCGGCCGGTCATCTTGACGCCGGCCGGTATTATGCCCGCCATGCCGCGAAATTCCCCCCTGTACTCTATGCCCCGCGACAGATACAGCATCCCGCCGCACTCAGCGTATATGCAGCCGGAGCGCGAAAAATCGGCTACGGAGCGCATGAATCTTTCGTTGCTCGACAACGCATGCGAAAACTCTTCCGGGTAGCCCCCCGGCAGTATCAGCAGGTCGGTCCCGTGGGGGAGTGCGTCGTCGGACATCGGCGAAACTGCCGCTGTTTCGGCGCCGAGACGGGCCAGCAGGTCCCAATTGTCGCGATAGTGGAAGCAGAAAGCGCCGTCGTCCGCGATCGCGACCCGCACCGGCGCGCCGTCCGATTTGGCCACGGGAGGGCCGACTGTCGGCTCGGCGTAGGCGCCGGACGGCTTCGACGCGATGGAAATCAGGCGTTCGACGTCGAGATGGGCGCTCAGGGCGTTCGCGAAATTTTCGATTGCGCCTGCCGAATCGCTCCGTTCCGCCGCTGGGACCAGGCCGAGGTGGCGGGATGGGAACGAATTTTCGCTAACGTTTGGCATCCAGCCGATGAGGGGAATTCCGGCGAACCTGCCGAGCGCTTCCCCGATCAGTTCGGCATGGCGCTCGCCGGACGCGCGGTTTGCGATGACGCCTGCTATGCGCGGCGCCAAGGGTTTGAGGGAGGCGAACCCGAGTGCTGTGGCCGCCACGCTCGTGGCGGCGGCGCGGGCGTCCACCAGCAGGATGACGGGAAGGCCGAGCGCGTGCGCCAGCCACGCCGTGGAGTACGCCCCGTCCGCGCCGAGCCCGTCGTAAAGCCCCATGACGCCCTCGACCACCGCGATGTCGGCAGGAGGTCCCGAGCGGCAGCTGTCGGCGTAGAAAAACGGCATCAGGTCCGGGCGGGGGAAGCCGTCGAGGTTGCGGCACTGCCTGCCGGAGGCCGCGGTGAGGTACGTTGGGTCTATGAAATCGGGGCCAATCTTGAATGGCTGGACGGCCAGCCCACGGTTTTTCAATATCATGCATATCGCGGCGGCGGCGGTCGTCTTGCCAGCGCCGCTCGAAGCCGCCCCAATTATGAATCCCTTCGTGTCCGAAAAATGCGCCGTCATGTCTTCGCCCCGTTTCGCGCGCTCGAAAATTCATGGTTCCGTTTTTCGCTATGAAATTAGTATAATGTCGCTTGGGCGTCAAGCAAAAAATATGGGGCTTCCGTTTCCCTTAATTGGAGTGGTGAAGATGGCTGTTCCAAGTTCCCTGTTCGTAAAACTGAGCATGTCCGAGGAGATGTACGGCTTGTGGCTGGCTAGCCCCATAAAATTTATCGGCGACTACAGCGACTGGCCTGACATGAACCCCGCGATGGCGAGCCGGTACAAAGGGTGGCGCGACGAAACCCGGCCCGACGAATATATGTCTGTGATGGAGTTTCTGGACAACATCGCCGATTACGCGCGTCATTTTTGCTACGGGTACGATGACGCGGAGCGCGCCGCGCGCATAGCCTACGCGAGCCACAGCCCTAAGGTGGAGGACGTCGCCGCGACCGTAGCGGCGCTGCGCGGCGCCGCAGATTTCATCGACGGGCCGTCCCCCGGCTTCATATACGTTTTCCCGTTCGCCTCAGGGGGCGACCCGGAGGCGCTCCTGCGCCTCGAGCGGGGGAGGTCGGAGTTCCTCCGCCCCAGCGATTCGTCTCCCGATACGCTGTGCTTCGTGAACGAGGCGGAGGAATTCATCGAGGCCATGCTGGAAGACGGCGAGTAGAGCTTAACCGGCAAAATGGCACGCGCAGCGGTGGCCGGGCGCCATCTCCCGCAGTTCGGGGCGGCTGTCCGCGCAAATTTCCGCCGCTTTCGGACACCGTGAGCGGAACTGGCATCCGGGCGGCGTGTTTATCGGAGTCGGCACGTCGCCCTGGAGTATTATGCGATTTATCTTGGCGGCCATATCGGGGTCGGGGATGGTGGCGGCGGAGAACAGAGCCTTCGTGTACGGATGGAGCGTTTCGCGGTACAGGTCGTTTACGCCGGCCTCCTCCATGATCACCCCGAGATACATCACGCCTACGCGGTGAGAGATATGCCTTATCATCGACAAATCGTGCGAGACGAACAGGTACGTCAGCCCGAATTTGCCCTGCAAGTCCTCCAGCATGTTGATGACTTGCGCCTGGATGGATACGTCGAGCGCGGAGATCGGCTCGTCGCATATTATGAACTTGGGCGATATTGCAAGCGCCCTCGCGATGCCGATGCGCTGACGCTGGCCGCCGCTGAACTCGTGAGGGTATCTGTTGACGTGGTCGGGCTTCAGGCCGACGAGCGATAAAAGCTCCGTCACGCGCGTTTTCCGCAGCGCTTTGCCTACATTGGCGTAACGCAGCGACTCGGCTATTATCTCCCCAACCGTCATGCGCGGGTTGAGGGATGAGTAAGGGTCCTGAAACACCATCTGCGGCTTGCCTTTGAAGCTCTCCCCGTAGGTCACGAGGCCTTCCGTGGGTTTGTACAGCCCGGCGAGCATCCTCCCCAGCGTCGATTTTCCGCATCCGCTCTCGCCGACTAGGCCGTAGGTCTCGCCCTCGTCGATGTGCAGAGTAACGCCGTCTACGGCTTTGAGGACCCCGCCGCTCACGGAGAAGTGCATTTTCAGGTTTTCGCCGCGCACCAACGCCTCCATCACCGCGCCTCCGGTTTGTCAAGCGTCCAGCATGACGCGGCGTGGGTGTCGCTGATT
>JAISQC010000240.1 GCA_031274465.1 Synergistaceae bacterium
GGCCGCGTGAACGTTTCGGTCCTGGACGCGTCGGCTCTCGGCGTGTCGCTGATCCGCCGCGATTTCAAAACGGCGGCCGTCATCACCACGCTGCTCGCGTTGGGCGACCTCCTCGAGAGCTGGACTCACAACAAATCCAAAGAGAGCTTGACTGACAGCCTCGCGCTCAACGTCGATAAGATATGGGTCAAGCGCGGAGGGGTCGAGGAGCAGATACCTATGTCCGGCATAGCGCTCGGCGATTTGGTCGTGGTCCGCGCTGGCGGGGTAATACCGGTCGATGGCGTCGTGGCGGAAGGGGACGCCATGGTAAACCAGTCGGCTATGACCGGCGAGTCCGAGCCAGTCCACCGCGTGCCGGATCTCTCGGTTTACGCAGGGACCGTCGTCGAAGACGGGGAGCTGGTCGTCCGCGTCACCGCGTTCGACAGCGAGACCAGAATTCACAAGATAGCCGATATGATCATGCTTTCAGAGGCGCTCAAGGCCGATATCCAAAACAGGGCGGAAAAGATGGCCGACGCGATCGTGCCGTACAGCTTTCTGCTGGCGGCCGGCATATATCTCTTGACCCGCGACGCGACCCGGGCCACTGCGGCGCTTCTGGTCGATTATTCCTGCGCTATCAAGCTTTCGGCCCCTCTTGCTATCCTCTCCGCGATGCGCGAGGCATCGAAGCGGGGGATACTCGTCAAGGGCGGCAAGTTCCTCGAAGCGCTCGCCTGCTCTGACACGGTGGTGTTCGACAAGACAGGGACGCTTACGGTTTCCTCTCCGCGCGTTGCAAGCATAGTGCCCTTTGGATATGAGCGCGATATGGTCCTTCGCACGGCCGCATGCCTGGAAGAGCATTTCCCCCATTCCATCGCGCGCGCCGTAGTCAAGCAGGCCGAGCGGGAGAATCTGTCCCACAGGGAGGAGCACTCGACGGTGGAATACGCCGTGGCGCACGGCATAGCGTCGCTGTTGGGGAATGAAAGGGTCCTGATCGGCAGCGCGCATTTCGTCTTGGAGGACGAGGCCGTGCCCATCACGCCTGATCAGATCGAGGCCATCGAGGAGGAGAGCGGTGGCTATTCACCCCTTTATCTTGCGATCGGGGGGCGGCTGGCAGGCGTCATCTGCATCGAAGACCCGATGCGCGGCGACGCCCCGACCGTCACGAGGCAGCTCCGCGAGGCCGGGATTAAGAGAATAGCGATGCTGACCGGCGACAGTTCCCGGGTGGCGGAAAACGTCGCTGAAAAAGCCGGCATAGACGAATTTTGGCCTCAGCTGCTCCCAGAGGGCAAAACTGGGGTGATAAGGCAGATGAAGGGTTCGTGCAGCGGCGTCATCATGGTGGGCGACGGGATCAACGACGCCCCCGCGCTTGCCGAGGCCGATGTCGGGGTAGCGATGGGCGGCGGGGCCGACATAGCGCGTCAGGCGGCCGACGTGGTGCTGACCGAAAACCGCCTCGCCGACATAGTCTGCGTTCGGCGCATCGGGCTTGGGGCGATGAGAAAGATTCGCCGGAGCTATTTCTTCATCGTGGCCGCGAATTCGCTTCTGCTCGCTTTGGGCCTGGGCGGGCTGATCACGCCCGGGGCGTCGGCCCTGCTGCACAATATGGCAACCGTTGGGGTGAGCGTTTACAGCCTGACCCCGATTTTAGAGGCCGAAGAAGGGCGGCGCGCGCAGGGGGCGACGAGTTGATCGAAAGCTTTGTCGAAGGGCGGATACGCCTCCGCTCGCCGCTGTTTTCCGACCCAGAGATCGCGGAGCTGGTCAAAGAGGGGCTGCTCAAAATAGACGGGGTCGTGCGCGCCGAGGCCAACCCCCGCACGAGCGGCCTGCTGCTGGAGTACGACAAAGAACGCCTGCCGCTTTCGCGCTTGACATGCGCTGCCCCGCTCATCGCGGACATCGGCGCGCTCGAATCGCTGCCGGCGGCCGAACGTCCGGCTGCGGCCCGAAGGCTGATGGAGGACCTGCGCGCGGCGCTCGAGTGATTCAGGCGGTACTGCCCGCAGAGCGGCGCGTTTAGGGCATCATCATGAAAATGAGCCTGCCCCCGCTGTAGTAGCCCCCGTCTCCGTCATACAGGCCGTAATTTTCCGCCGCGCCCCGCAGTATGTCGCGCGCGGCGGGCGTTATTTCGCCCGGGTCGGGGCCGTCTTCGAGATCGAAACCGATTAAGCTTATGCTCTTTCCGTCCAGTTCGGCGGTCGCGAACCGCAGGCCGAATCTCGCGTTGACCGTTAGGGGCTTGCTGTCCGTGTACTCGTCCAGCGCCGGAGCGTCGTCCGGCGAGTCGGGCCATTCGCGCATGTCACCGTAGAACAGCAGAGCGGCGGCCTTGAGGTTGCGGAGGCTGTCGATGACCCTGGTCGCTTTCGCGCCGTCATCCTCCGCGCCCGTGGTTTTCCCGGGCGTGAAGATCGAGCGTATCACCTTAACCACGAACGAATCGCCGTTTTCGTTGGGCCGCTTGTTCAGCGTTATGTCGATGCTCGACCTCCCCGACCGTTCGCCGGTCATCCGGAACGAATCTATGGCGCCGATGGAGGCGTCGAACAGGGCCGATTCGATCGCGCCTCTTTTAAGCAGTTGGCTTGCGATCAGGCTGGAAAACGGCCCTTCAAAGAGCCCGCTCTTCATGCGGGGCAGTTTCGACGTGAAAAAGAAAGACAGCGGGTCGGAAGGCGGCAGTGGCTTTATCTGCTCCGGCATCTTCGCCTCCGCGCCGAAAGCGTCGATCTTCCCCAGGCCGAGGATGACGGAGTTTCCGCTTTTGGCGACAGTCAGGTACTGCCCTATCCCGACGTCCACCGAATAGGCGGAATCCCACCGCGTCCCCGACGTGTCGGCCTCTTTTTCGAAGAACATGCCGACAAGCGAGTAGAGCCTGGCGATGGACGCCTTCGCAGGCGACTCCAAGACGACGTACGCAGTGCTCAATTCGTCTTCGCCGGTTGCGGTGACCACGGCGGATATTCGCGCGTTGTTCGCGATTTCCTCGGCGATGGCGGCCAAATCGATTGGAAATCGGTCGATTCCTAATTTTCCGACAAACGCTTTGAAAGGGTTGCCCACCCCGCGAAACAGGGCGCGGATGTGATGCGAAACGTCGATGGAGAAGTACAGGGCTACTTCTCCGTCGCCCATCGGGCTGGGCGCCATCGCCGCGCCCGACCTTTCCCCCAAGCCGCCCTCGTCGAGCAAATCCGAGTATGACCTGATGTGCAGCCCATCTTCGTCGATGCTCCAGGAATTTTCCGCAGTTTGAAATTTGAGCCCTTCGATCTCCATCGGGTCTTTGAATTTTATCGAGGCATAGTTTTCGCCCTCGGTATCGCGTTTTGTCTCGAAATAATCGTCCTGCCCTTCGAACGCCCGGATCATTCGGTCGATGCCGGAATCGATGCCGTAGGACATCATAACCAGGCACTTGTTGCCGAATTGGCGCTTGACGGCAAAAATGCGCGCGTTTGGCGTTTCCGGCGATTCCAACGCCCACGCGCCGTCCACTTTCGCGCCTGGGCCGGCCCATTCTTCCAACGGAACTGGGAATCGGCCCGACCGAATGATCTCGTCGAACTTGCTTGTGTCCGCGAAAAACGCGGCGTACAAACCCGAGCCCGATTTTTCAGACGGCACCACGAGGGCCGAAACCCCACTGACGGCATCGGCGAGGGTTTTCAGGAAATCCAGCGACGATATGATATTGGAAATGCCCGCCATGTCGTGATACGAAATCATTTCGGAATCCTCTTCGGCGAAAATGGAAAAACCATCCCTCAGCGCCTCTATCGATGACGCTACGGACTCCATGTCGGCGACCTTCAAAAAAAAGTACATGTCTTCCCCGGAAGCGCTCGGCAGCGCGACCTCGGGCGCGGACAACATCTCTTTTTCGTATGCGGAGTCTGCGGAGTCCGCCTTCAAAATTTCGCGGTACGCCGGAGGACTGTCCGAGGATTCGGCCTCGAGCGCCCTGAGATACCAGTTCGCGGATGCCCTCATGTCGCGCTCGACCCCGTTGCCTGCGTGGTATAAATAAGCGAGGCGCTTCATCGCCTCTGCGCTGCCCAAAGACGCGGCGCGCCTGTACCACCCGATGGCCGCGTCGAGGTCGGTGTTTGGCCCTTCGGCGTACAGATGCCCGAGGTGCGCCATCGCCTCGCCGTCTCCGCCCTCCGCCGCCTGAAGGTACCATTTCATGGCTTCCTGGCGGTCTGGCGCGATGCCCAAGCCCAGCTCGTACAGATAGCCGATGTTGTTCATGGCAGCCGCATAGCCGTTTGACGCGGCGGCGCGATACCATTTCATGGCCTCGCCGTAGTCTTGGGGAACCCCCTGCCCGTTGCGGCGCATGAAGCCGACCGCGTTCATCGCCGCGCTGTCGCCCGCCTCGGCTGACTTCAGATAAAATTTGAAGGCCTCCTCATAGTTTTGCCCGATATCCCGCCCTTGCGCGTACATCATCCCGTTTTCGAACAGTAT
Source organism: Synergistaceae bacterium (assembly GCA_031274465.1). GTDB lineage: Bacteria > Synergistota > Synergistia > Synergistales > Synergistaceae > JAIRKI01. The sequence continues at coordinate 4,489 of JAISQC010000240.1, forward strand.
CTCCCCGTTTGCCTTTTCGGTGGCCTCCGCCAGAGCTTTCAGCGCATCGTTCAGGTCGGATAGGCGCTTGATCTCAGCCTTCGACGCCACGCTTTCCGCATTCAGCCTGCCGATTTCGGCGTTCAGCCTCGCGGTTTCGGCGACGGCGGAGGATAGCGCGTCGTCGAGGCGAGCCGCCTCCCTCGACGACGACGCCTCCCTCACCACGATGATGACCAGAAGCGCCGCGGCCAATATCCCAAGGGACGAGATCAACTGTATGGAATTTTTTTTAAGCCATTCGCTCAAGGCGTTCCCCTCCTTAAATTTTT
>JAISQC010000277.1 GCA_031274465.1 Synergistaceae bacterium
CTGATCGACGAAGCGATCAGCGAATTGCAGAAAGCCAGCGTGAACAGCAACTGGAGCTGCCCGGAGCGCGACCAGATAAATAACAGGCTCAGGAACGAGATTTCGAAAAAACTAACGGCGATCAAAGACGCCGGGTTGGGTGAAATTTCCTCTGTGCTCGTAGCGGGCGCCGCCAAATTCGACGAATGGGAATCACGGGGCGTGAGCAAGGAACAGGAAATGTCAGGTCGCCTAAAGAACGATTGGGGTTTTGAAGCGTCGAAGTGGGGTTCAGGAAGCACGGAAAAACTGCCCTCCACTCAGATCCCCAATTGGATGAGGGCTTATTTGGATATCAAATTACAAGAGCTTCGCTTTTTTGGCGCATTTAGCGGATTGTTTGCCGGCGCTTTAATAGGCAGTGTGGCTGGTGCCGGAAAAGGAGCTTGGACGAGAGCAACCGAAAGCCTCGAAAAATTTTTTGAAAACCAGGACCTGAGAGATTTATTGAGCGTACCCCAAGAAGCTATTGCTGGTGCTTCGGTCGGATTTGGTGAAGGTTGGAAGAAAGGCGGCTATACGGGCGGGAAAATCACGTTGGAAGCGATTGACAAAATTTTTAACACAAATCCGGAACTCCTTAAAGTACTCAATTCCAATGCTTTTAATAATGCCGAATTAGGAGACACCGAGAGGAAAGTGCTGGACCAAATGGGGGTGTTGATTGCCTTTCTGGCCTCTATCTAACGTTTAATTTATCATAGAGCTTTTTTTAAAGAAAGGGAGCGCGGGTATAATGAGGATACAAGCCATAACTGACGCGATGCACTCTGAGGCTGAAAATTTCGTCGTGAAGGCGGATGAGATTTTTACAAGCCAGAAAAGCATATCTAAACTCATCGGGAATATGGGCCACGATTTCAGCGGCAAGCTGCCGACGCTGATGACCCAAAACATGCTGGCGATGGACAAAAAATATCAGTCGATAAACGACATCCTCAAGGAATATTCGGGTTTTATCCACCACGCGGCCGAAAGATACGACGAAGATCAAACTTATCTGGCGGGACTTGCAGGAATGTTAGGCGTGGCCGTGCCAGGCCTCGCGGGAGGCACGGCAACTGGCGGAGGAATAACACCAGGCAATAGCGGAGGGATGACAACGATTCGCGCTGACCTGAATTCCGAATATTATTCGAACAAGTTTCCACGGATAAACCCAAAAACTGGTCTGATGAACTGCACATGCTATTGTTACGGGCGAGCTTTGGAAAAAACCGGCGTTGAATTGGCTGGTTGTTCTGGAAATGCAAACACATGGCTAAATCAAGCAAAGAATAGCGGTTTGCCGACTGGAACAGAGATAAAACCAAATAGCGTTGCTGTGTTTGGCTCCAATGACTCCAATCACGTTGTTTTTATCGAAGACGTTGAGTATGGCGCAGATGGGACTCCCAAGTCAATCGTTATCTCAGAGGGAAATTGGAATGATGGCTCTGGGGACGGAACTCTAAAATCGATGGATTATAACAAATTCATTGAAAGCAGAGGCAACCCAAGTGGTTATATCTATACTTCTTAATAATCTATAAATTCGTCTTCTAGTGAAGATTTATGTGTAAACGTGTTGCTTTCGCCGCGCGATCCCACGTTGGCAACGTCCGGCGTAACAACGAGGATAACCTCTATTGCGAGGGCGTGACGCTTGCGCCTGAAAACCGCGAGGCGCCGTTCGAGGTCTCGGGGTTTGCCGCCCCTCCGTGCATATTCGCGGTCTGCGACGGCATGGGTGGCGAAGAGGACGGGGAGTATGCGTCTCTTGCGGCGGTAACGGCGCTTTCGGAGTTTGCCGGGGAGATCAAATCCGCACATAGCGCTGAAAAAATGAACGCGGCTGTGCAGGAGTTCGTGGCGTGCGCGAACAAGGCGCTGTGCGACAAAATGCTCGAGCGCCGCGTCCGCATGGGGACTACGCTTGCATTGGCAGTCATCGCAGGCGGCGCGGTGCATCCCTATAATATGGGCGATTCACGCATCTACGCGCTGCTCGACGGGAAATTGCGCCAGGTGTCCGAGGAGCACACTCTCGCGGCGCAGAAGGCAAAAATGGGCCTGCTGGCCGAGGAAGAGGCCAGAACGAGCCGCGACAGGCACAAGCTGACGCTGCACTTCGGCATTTTCGAGGACGAGCTCAGCGTGTCCGCCGCAGCCCCGCCACCGTTTCCGGCTGGCACCGGGTGCCGGCTCCTGCTCTGCTCCGACGGTTTGACGGATATGCTGGACGACGCCAGGATAGAAGAGATAATGGCAGGCGAGCAAAGCGCGTCCGACGCCGTTGGCAAGCTCGTCGGCGAGGCGCTGGAAAACGGCGGGAGGGACAACGTGACCTGCATAGTGGTCGATGTGCCGCCGCAGCAGGCCATCGAGATCGAAATGACGGACGTGAGCGCGGCCCCGCCTGAAAAAAAGGCATTTTGGGGCAGGATATCGGGCTTTTTTTTCAAAACTAAAATTTGCAAAAGGTGCCAAAAGAAATAAAAAATAGCGTTTATCTCATGGAGTGATTGCCGATGGCCGACATCAAACAGTACGAACCATTATGGGGATCGTGGTATATCGAATCCCCGATTGGCGAGGGTTCTTTTGGAAGGGTCTACAGGGTGAAAAAGGAGGAGTTCGGCAAGGCCTACTATTCCGCCGTGAAAGTTCTGTCCATCCCTCAAAACGAGTCGGACTTGCGCCGGGCGAAAAACGACGGGCTGGACGAAGTTTCGGCGCGGAGCTATTTTCATTCGTTCGTCACGGACATAATACAGGAAATCGACTTGATGAGCGCGTTCCGGGGAAACAGCAACATAGTCTCCCTTGAGGACCACAAGGTCATCGAGCGGGAAAACGAAATCGGATGGGACATTTTGATACGCATGGAGCTTCTGACGAGCCTGTCCGACCACGTCACAAAAAAACCGCTGGATCAGGACGAGGTGCTGAAGCTCGGGGTTCATATATGCAGGGCTTTGGAGCTTTGCGCCGTCAAGCGCACCATACACCGCGACGTCAAGCCGGACAATATATTCGTCTCGCCGTACGGAGAGTACAAGCTGGGCGATTTCGGCATAGCCAGGCAGATCGAGCGCACCATGTCGGGCATGTCCAAAAAGGGCACCTACACTTACATGGCCCCAGAGGTGTTCAAGGGCGAGGAATACGGGGCGTCGGTGGACACATACTCGCTCGGCATCGTGATGTATCGCTTTCTGAACCAAAACAGGACGCCTTTTTTGCCGGGCTTTCCCGCCGCGATCACGCCCAAAGACAGAGACGACGCGCTGCAGCGCAGGATGAGCGGCGAGCCGCTGCCGCCCATCGAGGGCATCGACCCGGCGCTCTCCGCCATAGTGCTGAAAGCTTGCGCTTACGACCGCAAGGCGAGGTTTGCCGACGCGACAGAGATGAGGAAAACTCTGGAGTCGGTTGCAGGCGGCAGGAGTTTCGCTCCCATCGCGTCGGCCCGAACTGTCGCCGCCCCGCCTGAGGCCGCGTCCAAGACTGCAACGGCGCCGCAAGCGCCTACAGTGCCCCCGGCGGATGTCCCCGCAGAGCGCACCGAAGGAAGCTCGCTTGCCTCGATGACCAAATCGGAGAGGACCGAAGGCGTTTTCACGAGCCGCCCCGGCTTTGGTTCCGGCACTGTGGGGCGCAGCGAGGCGAGCGTCCATGATGCCAAGGCGCCGGCGTGGGTCACAAGAAATCTGTCGGTGTCCAGCGGAATAACGTTCGGGATATTGTGCGCGTTGTGCTGGCTCGGCGACGCCGGAACCGGCGTTCTCGTTTTCCTCCCCGCGTACGTGCTTTGCGTCGTCCAGTGCATACTGAAATTCCGCAACAAATACGTCAACGTTTTCTTCCTGTCGATGCTAGCGCTTTATCTGTCGGCCAGTTGCCTGATCAACCTCGTCTACTTCGACTACAATTTATTCATCGTGACGCTGGGCCTGATAACGCTTGTCTGCGCTGGGGACAGGCCGGCGAAATACGGGCGCGCCGTATGCTTTGTTTTGATCGCGTGCTCGCTCGCCGCCGGCGGCTTGGTGGCGCACTCCACGTACGGGATACGCGAGGCCTATCAGGATTTTGTGGTCGGGGCGGCGGCCATGCCCATCCTGACCCTGTTCGTTTCCATTTTGGGGCTGGCAATGCTCAAACGGGACGGGGCGAAACCCCTGTACGCCGTTTCGGGCATCATCGCGGCTCAGTTTTTCCCGGTGATCGCGTTTGCCCTGCACTTCATAGGATCTCTTTTCAGGGGCGTCTCGCCGTATGCCAACGTCAACTCGCTGTTCTACATGGCGGACACAAATTTCATCGGCATATCGCCTGGGCGGTTTCCATGGTGGCAGGGTTGGAGGTTTCCAGGGTTCCTCATCCAGTTGTGCGCGGCGTTCGTGCCGTTTTTCCTGCTCGCGCTGGCGGAATTGTCGCCGAACTTGTTCGCGCGCGTTTTCGACAGAAGCAACCGAAAGAAATTGCTGCTGTCGGTGGCTGGCTTCGCCATAGCCATTGCGATCGCCGCAAAGGTGCTGTCGCTGGCACTCGACGCGTTCCTCGCGGGGGCAGTCTGATGAAGCCGCCGCTTGGGATGACGACGATCCTCGCCGCGCTTGCAGCCCTGTGCCTGTTGATGGCGCCAGTTGCCGCAAACGCCGCTCCGTCCTTCATGTCGGACATGGAGGGCATCTTGGAGCGGGCGAGGAGCAAAGACGCCGAGGTGAGGTCCGTGCTGGTCGTCACCGATGGCTCGCGCAAAGTTTCC
>JAISQC010000012.1 GCA_031274465.1 Synergistaceae bacterium
CACGGCAACCACTTTGACGGAGAACGAATCTACTCCATTTCGCCGAAAAGAACATTTATTCAGCGTTTCCTTATGTGCGTATCCCGGTTCGTTGGGGCATGGCGCCCTCCTGCACCCTGCGGGTGAAAGAAAATAATATTACGAGGGTGCAGGGAGCGGCGCTCCCTGCCGGGGTTTGAGGCAGAGCCTCAAGGTCTTGCCTGTTTTTTCGAATTGGGATAAAAGAACGTCCTATCTCGTTTCGAATCCGACCTGCGCCGGGGTGACGCGGGACATCCACAACGCGCGCAACGCCTGCGCCAGCTCTTCGTCGATCACGCCGGTCGGCGGCGAGTTCGAGCGAACCTGAAACGTTTTGACGGCGGAGACCGTGCCCTCGCCCTCGCGCCCGTCCGGCGCGTTTGGGTAATAGCCCAGCATTTTCAGGTATTTCTGGACGCGCCAGACGGTGGAGGCGCGTTCGTCTTTTTTTGTCTCTGGCGGCATGGCAATGGCCAGCATTTCGGACTCCGCGTCGCGCACTATTTCGCCTTTGGCTTCCTCGACCAGGCGCACTGCCGTGCGCAGCTCCCCTTCCCTGTATTCGATAGAGGCCGCGAGCTCGTTATAGTCGCGGACCCTACCGTTGTAAACTTCGAGTTCGGCGCCGCCTTCGGCTATGGCCTCCATCACGTCGAGGGCTATCCTCTCGCGCAGCATCCACGCAAGCTCCGGGGCGCCCATGGGCCCGCTCCGCTCCGCGGCGGGGCGTGCGAAGCCGCCGCAAGGGGGCGCGCGCTGGGGTTGCGCCTCGCCGGTTCGCAAAATCAGCTCCGGATGTTCTATGTATTCGCGCATCGTCCGAATCTCGTGCAACCAAAACGCGGCGACTGCCAAGATTATCGCTATCGCCGCGAGGATGAGATATTTTTTTGAGGCGCCCATCTTCTGCTACATGACCAGAGAATATTTTTCGACGGGGGCGAACGCGTCGGTGAACGCGGCGATTTTCGGCTCGAACCGGTTCGGCCACCTGTGGGCGAGGAGTGAGGCCATGTAATCGCCCTCCGGCGGCAGGTTGGGAACCTCGCCGGACGCGAGGGCCACTATCATTATGTTCTGCCTCGTCGCCATGCTGTTCGGGTAAGTGGCTGGAAATATCATGACGGTCGGGAACGCGGAGGCGATGCTCGAATATATCCCGCTGAAGAGCTCGCCGTCGAGGGAGGAGATTATGTTTACCACGAAAACCCCGTCGTCGGGCAGGAGCGCCCTTATGTTTTTCATGCACTCCGATGTGGTCATGTGAAAGGGTATGCTGTAGGACGAGCCGAACACGTCCTCGAAGATCGCGTCGTATTTGGCCTCCCGCGACCCGGCCTCCCTATTCAGGAAGCTTCTCGCGTCCTCGTGGAAGATTCTCTGGCCCTGCCTATCGGACAAGGCGAAATATTCGCGGGCGACCTCGGTGATGCCGGGGTCCAGCTCCACGACGTCAACCTCCACGCCCGGCCTCGTCGCCCCGATGTGCTTGGGGACGCAATAGCCCCCTCCGCCGAGCATCAGGACTTTTTTCACGTCGCGCTTGTAATGGAAGGCCAAATCGTAAAACTTCGTGTAGTCGCTGTAAAGGTCGTTCGGCCTGTCCACGTACATCAGCGACTGGGCGCCCATGGGGTCCGTCTGCAGGATCCTGACGGTGAGGTTGGTCCCCCAAGCGGTCCGCTCCATAACCCTTACGCTGTTGTAGCGGGTGTCGATCGTGATGCCTTCCGGCTTCATGAGCATGGCCTCCCCTTCGCTCAAAAATCCCGCATATACTGAAATCGCTATGAACGGCACGAAAAGAAACCGGGCGTTCCCTGCCCCGTGCAGGACGAGCGCCACTGCGCCAAGCACAAACGCGACGATGAAAAGTATCGTCTGAGACGAGAAAAACGAAATCAACACGAACCCGCCGAGAAACGTCCCCAAAATGCTGCCTGCGGACGACAGGGCGGAATACCTCCCCACGGTCCCTCCTGACGAGACGACGCTTTGCATGGCAAGGCGGACGATAAATGGCGACACCATCCCGAGCAATAGGCTCGGAAGAGCGAACAGGCAGACCGACGCCAGCAATGACCCGGCGTAGACGTTGCCCATTCCGCGAGCGAGGGCGGAAAGGAGCGGGTTTGCGGCAAAGCCAACGGCCAGAGTCACCGCGCCGGCGCCGCCGATTATGTACGACAGCAGGCGCGGATTCGGCCTTCGGTCGGAGACAAAGCCGCCGAGCCAGTAGCCAAGCGTGAGGCTCGCCATGATGATGCCTATCAGCGACGTCCACACCACAAGAGACGTCCCCATGTACGGAGCGATGACGCGGGAACCTGCCATCTCCAGCACCATGACGCAAGCCCCGCATGAAAAAGAAGCAAAAGCAAGCGCCCCGCCCGAGGCGGGCTTTCCAGGGGGCGCAGAGTTCACGTTCGAATTTTTATCCTTGCCGCGCGGCATTCCGCCCATCGCGCATCATCCTCCGTCCAGTGCGGTCAATAATAGCCGAAACAGAAGCGCATTGCAAATTCGGGAAACCGCCTGCCGGCCACGGGACGCAGGACAAAAGCGCCATGCCGAGCGTCAGCCCGGGTAGCTTCCGAGCGGGGAGTAAATGGCGCCTCCGGGCGCAAGCACGCTCCGGGCTAAGGTGAAACCCCTGCACTCCCACGAGACGAGCGGGGCTTCGGACAGCCTCGACGCCAGTTCCCGCGTCACGCCGAACCCGTTCTCCGCACGAGCGCGCGCTATGGTGATATGGGGGTGAAAACCTCGGCGTTCCGCCTCGCACCCCGCCCTGACAGCGGCTTTGTCAACCATCGAGGCGAGTTTTCCCAACTGAGCGCCCCCTTCCCCAACCCCGAGCCACAGCGTTTTCGCGCGGTCCAGGCTTGGAAACCCGCCCGCGCCCGAGGTTTTTATCGCAAAAGGCCGAACATCCCCCAGCCTCGAAAAGTTGGTGTCGAGGCGCGATACCTGGCCCGGAGAGACGTCGCCGAGAAATTTAAGGGTAACGTGGAGCTGATCCCGGGACACCCACCTGAAACCAGCAAAACCCCTCAAACCATCCACAAAACCAGCCACTTCGCCTACAACGCTCTCTGGAAGCGACACGCAGACGAAGGCACGAACGGAGAGATTATTTTCCATATGCGATCCGCGATTCCTTAAGTTATTTCACGCAACAAGCTTCATCGCAAATACCAAAAAAAATTGCGTGATTTGCATTTTACCTGCGCTCCTCTTCGCTTTATATTCTATACTATATTACATGATAAAACATTTTGGGGAGACGCGCAAATCATGAGGGTTTTCGCAATTGTCGGACTGCTCGTCACAGTCGCAATCATAGGGTTTCTGGCCGCCGCTTTTCTGTCTCAGGCAACGCGCCCGATGACCGCAATTCCGGCGGACGTGCTTCCCGCCGGGAAGAGCGCCGACAGCGATATCGGCGGGGCAAGCCCAAGGCAAGGGAACGCCATCGACGCGGCGCGCGCCGTCGCGTCCGTTGACCGGGCCCGTCAGCAGGAGGCGCAGGAGCTGATGAACCGCATGGACGGCATAACCGGCAATCCATGAAAAAGCGCGCCGCCATTGTTCTGGCCCTTCTGATGCTCCTGCACGAAGCGCCCGCGCGCGCCGCACTTTCGGCGAACGCCGCGTTTACGTTGCTGGGCAAGGTGCCGCCCGGCGAATACATGCCGGACGCGAAGGCTTTTTTGGGGTTGCCGTCCTCGGAGCGCAGCATCGACGCGAATAAGAACGTAAAAGTCACGCGGTGGGGCAAGCAAAGCGACTCATGGATATTTGACGTGCTTCACGACGAGGATACCGTCAGGGCAACCCGGATTGTCTGGAGGACGAAAACCAAGAGCGAGCAGCAGACGATTTTCTCGCAGCTCACGACGGCGGGGAAAGGATTTTTCGGCAAACCGGCGACGTTCAGGAGCATGGACGAGGCCGAATGGAGCGACTTCGACGGGCGCTGGATCGTACGCGCCAAAATAGAAACGGATATAGCGAAAGGGGTGACGCTGCTGTCGGGCATAAGGAACAACGTCATGGACAGCGCTAGTTTCGGCTTTTAGCGGTTCGAGCTACGCAAAATAAATAAATCGAGGGAGGCAAATATCATGCGCAGGAAAGCAATGGCCGCCGCTTCGGCGGGCCTGATAATCTCAATCGTGGGGCTTTGCGTCACGCTATTTTCGCCGGGCGCCGCTAACGCGGCGGAAGCCCAGCACGAAAAACACATCCGCAAGGCGGCGGAGCTTATCGCGAAGATGCAGACTCAGGACGACTCCGAAACCATGGCGCGCACCGTCAAGTCCGGCAAGGCCGTGGCGATATTCCCGAGCCTGCTTCAAGCGGGGCTTGGCATCGGCGGGATGCACGGCGAGGGAGTGGTGCTCGTCAAAAACTCCAAAGGCGCCTGGAACGGCCCTTCGTTCACGTCGCTCGTCGGAGGCTCCTTGGGCTTCCAGATCGGCGTAAAAGAGGTCGGCCTCGTCCTCGTGATAACGAACAACGACGGGCTTCAGGCGTTCACCGGCGGCAAAAGCTTCAAGCTGGGCGGGGATGTCAGCATAGCCGCAGGTCCGGTGGGCCGCGACGCCGGAGCGGCAACCGACTCCAGAGCCGCCGCGTCGATCTACAGCTATTCGATGTCCAAAGGGCTGTTTGCCGGCGTCGCGCTGAGCGGGTCCACGATAAACGTCAACGGGGACGCCAACAAGGCATACTGGGGCAAGGCGACGGGCGCCAAAGAAGCGCTGGGCAAGCCTGCGTCCGGGGCGAAGATAACCCCCCTCACGCAGGAGCTGGACAAACTGATGAAGCTTGCCGGCGCCAAGAAAAAATAAAAATCGAAAAACGCGCGTGACAAACCGCGCAAAGAGTGGTAAGATTCCTGCGGTTGAAAACAACGTCCTTTAATTCGGTCCAGTGAGGCCGGAAAGGCAGCGGATGTCGTTTGACAGCGACAGCTTTAAAGTTACGCCCTGCCATCCCGAAAGGACGGCGGGGCGTTTTTTTATCTACTAACACGGAGGTGGTTCATTTGAGAGAGAAAGCGCGGATAATGGACGCTCAGGCGATGAAAAGGGCAACGCAGCGCATCGCGCACGAGATCATCGAGAAGAACAAGGGGACCGGCAACATCGTTCTGATAGGGATACAGAGGCGGGGGGTCCCGATAGCCGAATCTCTGGCGGCCAACATCGAAAAGGCCGAACACGCCACAATACCGACGGGCAGGCTCGACATCACGTTCTACCGCGACGACCTGTCGCTCCTCGCGGAACACCCGGTCATCAACGGAACCGACATCCCGTTCAGCATAACGGACAAAGACGTGATCCTCGTGGACGACGTGCTCTTCACGGG
>JAISQC010000073.1 GCA_031274465.1 Synergistaceae bacterium
CACGGTTACTGTATTCTCTGTCATTCTAGCCGGTGTCGTAGCTGGAATGCTATAAATGAGGATTTTAGAATCTCCTTGCTTTTGTAAGGGGATTCTGTCAATATATTGTTCAAAATGGCCAAAATATCTTCTTGCGATTTACGTGGCAAAGCCCATGTTCCGAATTATACGTAAACTTGGCGAAGAAAGTGAGAATAGCATGGCAACTTACGTGAAAATGGAACGAGAAATGCCACAAAGCCAGAGAGATGAAAGAGAAATTAAAGTTGGCTGGAGTTGGACGCTGTTCTTTTTTGGCAACTTCTTTGGAATACCGTGGTTCATGCGAGGCTTGCCTAAATATGGTCTGATTGGCTTATTGATGGGAATAATGGGAACAGCCAATTCTCGGGGATGGGTTGTGGATGTTGTGGCAAGCGTTATGGCTCGGATCGTTCGGGAAACGCTGAATAAAGGTTCTTTTCGGCGCAATGGAGTAGATTCGTTCTCCGTCGAAACGGTTGTCGTGAAAATGGCCGCAGGCGTAGCAGAGCTACGTCGAGGACCATTTTTATGGCAAACGTGAAGAGGGAGGACGAATATGCCCATTGCAGCCAAAAGGTTATTTATTCAGCGTTTCCTTAGAGTAATTCCGCGATCTGGACCGCGTTTAAGGCCGCGCCCTTTCTCAGGTTGTCCGACACCACCCACATTGCGAGCGCGTTTTCCATGCCGGTGTCCCGGCGAATCCTTCCGACGAAAACCGGGTCTTTGCCCTCGCAGTATCGCGGCCTCGGGTACACCGAATTTGCCGGGTCGTCCTGCACGACCACTCCCGGGGCATCCTTCAGCAACGCCCTGGCTTCCTCCGGCGTCACCGGACTGTCGAAACGCGCTATTATCGACTCCCCGTGCCCCCTGAACACCGGGGCGCGCACGGTGGTGCAGCTCACCCGTAGATCGGGCAGGTGCATTATCTTCTGCGATTCGCGCACCATCTTCCACTCCTCCTCGGTCATGCCGTCGCTGTCGAACGCCCCGATGTGCGGCAGGAGGTCGAACGCGATCGGATGGGGGTAAACCATCTGGGGGGAGGGGACGCGGCCTTCCAATATCGACCGGCTTCCCGACTCCAGAGTGAGAAGAGCCTCGCGGCCCGTCCCAGAGACCGATTGATATGTCGAAAACGCCGCGTAGTTCAGGCCGAATTTGACGTGCAGGGGGTATAGCGTGACGACAGCCTGTATCGTCGAGCAGTTCGGGTTTGCGATTATCCCCTTGTTGAGCTTGATATCGTCTGGGTTGACCTCGGGAACCACCAGCGGCACCGCTGGGTCCATGCGCCACGCGGAGCTGTTGTCTATAACAATCGCCCCTGCCGCCGCCGCTACCGGCGCCCAGCGCTTCGATATGCTTCCTCCGGCCGAAAAGAGCGCCACGTCTACGCCCTTGAAATATTCGTCGCTCACCGCGTAAACGGTGTGCTGGCTGCCGCCGAATTCCAGCGTCTTTCCCGCCGACCGTTCGGAAGCCAGCGGAATCAGCTCATCTACGGCGAAATTTCTCTGTTCCATCACCTTGAGCATCTCGCGGCCCACCAGGCCAGTTGCTCCGAGCACTGCGACTTTCATCTTACACCGCCTCCTCCTCGATAAAATGTTCGTGCAGGGCGCGCACGGCGTCTTCCGCCCTCGTAGCCGCCACAACGCAGGTGACGGCAAGCGCGGTGGAAGCGATCATGTCTATGTTTATGCCCTCCTTCGCAAGCACCGTGAACATGCGCGGCGGTATGTCCGGATGGTTGGCTATGCCGGCGCCCACTATCGACACCCTTGCGATCTCGGTGTTGAACGATACGCCCTGCGCCTCCACGTCTCTGCTGAAATTGCGGCAGACGTCGATTGCGCCGTCGAGGTTCTCCTTTCTCACGAGAAAGCCTATGTCGTTCAGCCCTCCCCTCATGTTGTTCTGAATGATCATCTCAGCCCCTATGCCGATCTCCGACAGGCTGGTGAAAAGGCGTCCGGCGATTCCAGGAACGTCGGGGACCCCCATCATCACCACTTTCGCCACTTTGTCGTCGTGGACCACTCCCTTTATTATAAGGCCTTCGCTTATCGGAATGTTCTTCACTATCCACGTCCCCTCCTCCTTGGTGAAGCTCGAAGCCACGTAAAGCGGCGCCTCGTAGCGCGCCGCAACCTCAACGCTTCGCGCTTGGAGCATCTTCGCCCCGAGCGATGAAAGCTCCATGCACTCCTGATACGAGAGGTAATCCAATTTGATCGGCGAAGGCACGACGCGCGGGTCGGCCGACATCACGCCCGGCACGTCCTTCAATATGTGGCACTCGCCGCCGATCGCGGCCGCAAGAGCCACGGCTGAGAGGTCAGACCCGCCCCTCCCCAGGGTTATGACGTCGCCGTCGTCCGTCACGGCTTGGAAACCGGCGACCACCGCCACGAGGCCGTTTCCCATGGCTTCGGTCACAGCGGTCGGGTTCACCCTGTAGAGCCTGCCTTCGGTCGGGAATCCATTCGCGTAAAAGCCAGCCTGGGCAGCCGTGAACGATTGCGCCGGTATCCCCTCGCGTTTCAATGCCAGAGCGAGGAGCGCTATGCTCTGCTGCTCTCCGGTGGCCAGGAGCTGGTCTATCTCGCGCCCGTCGAACTCGTCGGTGACGTCGCCCGCCATCGCGAGCAGGTCGTTGGTCGTGCTGCCCATCGCCGAAACTATCGCGGCGATTTTGAACCCTCGCCCCAGGTATCCTTTTATTATTTGAGCGACCTCTCTCATCCTGTCGGCGTTAGCGACCGAGCTTCCGCCGAACTTGAGGACAGCCGTGCGGTCCGCGCTCACAGCGCCACCTCGATCTTCGCGCCGTCCGCATTGCCCTCCAGCACGAAGAAGAGCGAGTCCACGCCGTGCTCGGAGAAAGTGCGGCACATCGTCTCGGCGACTTTGCGAGGCTTTCCGCGCGACAGGGCAAGCACGCTGGGGCCGGAGCCGCTGATCGCCACGCCCAGGCATCCGGGGATGGCCCGCACCCTGTCCATGATTACGTCCCCGCCGGGAAAGAGCTTTGCGCGATACTGCTGGTGCAGCCTGTCGTCCATGCCCCAAGAGAGCATATTCCACTGGCCCGTCGCCCATGCCGCCGAGAGCAGGGCGGCCCGGCCCAGGTTGAACACGGCGTCCTGGAAATTGACCATCTCGGGGAGAGATTTTCTGGCGTCGGAGGTTTTCACCTTGACGTCCGGCACGGCCACCACCACGTACATATCGGCCGGAAGTGACGGCAGGCGGACGTAGCGCAGCTCGCTCCCATCCCAGCAGCCGACGGTCATCCCTCCGAGAAAGCACGGCGCCACGTTGTCGGGGTGTCCCTCTATCCGAGTCATGATGCGCAGGAGCTCGGCCTCAGACGCCCCCGCCCTGTGCATCCCGTTCGCTATCAGAACGCCGGAGACAACGGCAGTTGCCGAACTCCCAAGCCCTCGGCTGAGCGGTATGACGTTGTTCGAGTGCATCTCGAAACCGCAGGCGTCCTTTACGCCAAGCGCATCGCAGGCTTCGACGTAGCTTTTTATCACAAGGTTGGCGCTGACGTCGGTGAGTTCCCTAACGCCCTCGCCCGTCACCTCTGACGAAAATTCGCCGCTCGGAAGGCGTCTTTTCACCGTGATTATATTGTAAAGGGACAGAGCCATGCCGAGCGTGTCGAAACCGGCGCCCAGGTTGGCGCTCGTCGCGGGCGCCCGCACTTTTATTATGGCGTCGCTCATCAGGCGAGCGCCTCTAGCAGCTCTTCCATTTCCGCCCCGATTCGCACCGGCTCGCCGACTTGCGAGAGGGCGGCGTCGGGGTCCTTCAGCCCGTTGCCCGTGAGGATGATCACGAATGTGGCGCCCTGCTGAAGCTTTTTCGCATGCCCCAGCTTGACCAGCCCCGCGAGGGTAGTGCAAGACGCCGGCTCGGCAAACACCCCTGATTTGCTTGCTAGCATTGCCTGCGCCGCCAGTATCTCGTCGTCGGTGACGGTCAGAAACTCGCCGCCGGACTCGGCTACGGCCGCTTTTGCCAGTTCCGCGCTCACCGGGTTTCCGATGCGTATGGCGGTCGCTATCGTCTCGGGGTTAGGGCAAGGTTTCCCCGTGGCGAGCGGCGCCGCGCCCTCGGCCTGTATGCCGATCATCCTCGGAAGCTCCGTAATTTTGCCCCACGCTTTGAAATCCTTGTAGCCAGCCCAGTAAGCGCTGATGTTGCAAGCGTTGCCGACTGGGATCACGTGCGCGTCGGGGGCGCGCCCCAGCGACTCGCATATCTCCCACGCGCCGGTCTTCTGCGATATCAGCCTGTATGGGTTCACCGAGTTCACCATTGCGAAGCCCTTCAGCTCCGCGCAGGTTCGCGCCATTTCGAGCGCGCGGTCGAAATTTCCGTCCACGGCTATCACCTTAGCGCCATATATCAGCGCCTGCGCCAGCTTGCCCATCGCGACATGCCCGGACGGCAGCAGGACGTAGCAGGGTATGCCGACGTGAGCCGCGTAAGCCGCGGCAGAGGCCGAAGTGTTGCCGGTAGACGCGCAGACCAGCGCCCGCGCGCCGTCTTCGAGCGCCTTCGCCACCGCCAAGACCATTCCTCTGTCCTTGAAGGAACCGGACGGGTTGCAGCCTTCGAGCTTGCCCCACAGTTCGATCCCCAGCTCGTTGCCGATTCTGTCCAAGCGAACCAGCGGCGTGTTTCCCTCTTCGAGGTTCACGGAAGGGGTCTTTTCCGATATAGGCAGATATGTTCCATAACGCTTTAAAACTCCCACAAATAAGCCCTCCTGTTCGCGCCGCCGGACTGAGCCGGTAAATGTAAATGGCCCCCGCTCCAGCGAGAGGGGGCGGTGCAGGAACGGCGCGGAGCTTCCCGAAGCATTATTCTAATACAATCCCCGCATTATACAAGTATAATGATTTTGCGCAGAGCGTTTCGGATATTTGCCCCAGAGGGCAAAAATTTTTTTTGATATAATCAGGCTCGCGCAATTGACGCAGTGAGGTGCAAAATGAATAACACGCAAAGGGATTTTTTTTCGAATTTGAAAAAGAGCCGCGCGAAATTTTTCCTGAGCCGTATAGCGGCGGTCATATTGCTGTCGCTGTTCCTGCCGGGCGCGTCGTGGGCGGTGACGCGGGGGGAGTTGGTTTCGAACTTGTTTCGGGAACTCGGATACGGGATATCCAATGAGATCGTTTTGCCCCCGGACGTCCCGAGCGGGCACGTCTTCTCGAAACAAATCGGTTCCGCCGTGAGATACGGCCTGCTGCCCAAAACCCCGTTCATGCCGGATTCGAGCGTTGACAGGCATGATGCGGTTAAGCTGGTTTTGTCGATGATTGGATGGGGGTTCGAGGCCTCGCTCTACGAGTCCATGGCCGCCCTCCCCGAATTCGCCGGTTCCGGGGACAGCGTGTTCTTCTTGGCTGCCGAGATGAACCCGCCCGCGCCCCCCGCGCTTTTGATCGACGGTCAGACCCCTCTGTCGGAGTCCGGGCAGAGCTCGCTTCTGAGCTGGGCGCGCAACTGCAAGAAATCCGTGTCGTGGAACAGGGTGATCCCATACAACGGGACGGATTTCATCATATACCGCCAAGGCGTCGCCCGTCCCGGCGAGCCCAACACCCCCGGCACCGTCAACCCCGTAGGGGCGCCGGGCAACGAGCCGCTTTACGTGACTGCCATAGGCGTGCACGCGGAGGACGTGGACACGAGGCTGGCTTTTGCGGCGAGCTTGGGGCAGGAGCGAGCGGCGCTGTCGGATTTCGCGTACGCATACGATCCCATAGGGGTCATCAACGGCGGGTTTTTCGCCGGCGCGCGCCCGCTCGGGTCCATGCTGCTCGACGGATACCCGGCCGGCAAGCCGCTGGAGGGAAGATCCGCTCTGGGGTGGAACAACGGCGACGGGTCGTTTGCCTTCGGCCCCGGTTTTGCCCGAGTCGGAGTGCGGGCGCCGGGCGGCTTCGTCCAGTTCGACCGCTACAACATCCCGCCTCAGGCCAACGAAGCGTCGCTTTACAACTCCGGCGTCATGACGGCTGCGGCCGGCACCGCCCTCGACGCACTCGAACTCGTGGTAAAGGGCGGGGTTGTGGTAGAGCGCCGCGAGGGGTCGTGGGGCAACCACTTCATGCTGGACGGCTGCGCCATGATCGTTGCAAGGGGCAACTCCCGCTCGCTGCTGGAAGGCTTCAAGCCGGGAGATCCGATAGACATAGCCTCCGACTGGGACTCGGCGGTTTTCTCCGGATGCACCGACCTCATACAGGCTGGCCCCATGCTGCTGCGCAACAATCAGTTCGTGCCCGGCAACGAGACTTTCAAAAGCGACGTGACGGACAAGCGCCACCCGCGCACCTTGGTCGGCACGGACGGGGAGCGGCTGATATGGGCCGTCATCGATGGGCGCAGTTCGATACACAGCCTGGGGACTACGATGGACGAAACCCGCTACGTCGCGCGCGCCCTGGGCATGTCCACGGCCATCAATATGGATGGCGGGGGGTCGTCGGAGCTGATCTGGCGCGGGATAATAACCAACATGCCCTCGGACGGCAAGGAGCGGCCCCTTCCGTATGCCGTTTTGATGATGCCCAAGGGCGCCGACATGGCGCGCAAGAGATTTCCCGAAACCCCCGCCTCCTACTCCGGTTTCAGCGCCTCCTCGGAAGCCATTGCAGAAGAGAGCGCGGAGTACGCGGACACTTACGATCCGAACGGTTCGAATCCTTGACGGGGATGGTATAATTGGTTCAGTGGAAAGCCGGTCGCAAAACACTTTTGAAATAAATAATGGAGCACTGAAATTATGAAATGTTGCATGCAGGGTTTGAAAAAAATTGACTCGTCGCTCTTGAACTGGGTCCAGGCGCACACTAAAACCGCCAAGATGGACAGGCTCATGCTTTTTTTCAGCAAGCTGGGCGACCGTGGGGCGATATGGATCGTGTACGCCATCATTTGCACGTGCAGCTCCAAGCTGCGGCACGCCGGAATCAACCTCACGATGTGCGTCTCCACCTGCGCGTTCCTCGGTAATTTCGCCATAAAGCCGCTCTTTCGGAGGATTCGGCCCTGCAACATCGACAGCTCCAGGCCGATGCTGCTCTCCCGCCCGGAGGATTCGTCGTTCCCATCGTGCCACACGATGACTTCGTTTGCCGCGGCGGTGGTGACGGTATGGCAGGCCGGGGGCTTGCTCGGCGCCACGTCGTTCGTCTTCGCCTCGATGATATCGTTTTCCCGCGTGTACCTATACGTCCACTACCCGAGCGACGTCCTGGCCGGGGTCGCCCTTGGCCTCGTCACAGGAGGCCTGTTCGTCTTTTAAAAGGGCTCGAATTCGGCGTTCCCTTGGGGAAGATGGCTTACACCCACACGCGACATCCGACTAGCATTGCACTGTCAGGGCATGTTCCGCTCGAACGTTTCCCCGGTTTTTCATTTGGGATTTTGGATATATTTTGTAAAGTAAATTTTTTTACTTTACACAAACGCTTCGGCATAATATAATAATCATATAAACATATCAATATTATATATTATTTAGAAATCATCGCGGGGCATTTTAAGGGAAAAATGTTTTACCAAAAATGTTTTACGCAGTGCGAGGGGGGCTGTTTTTACGTCAGAATCGAATATTTTCAACGAAAGAACTCACGCCTTCATAATAGGTTTTTTTTACAGGCATCTGAAAAAACTCCATGGAGACAGGGGACGCGGGATATTCATAAAGGCGTCTCAGCGCTATGCGGAGCAAAGAGGGGGAAGGATGGCGCTTCGCGCCTTGCGGGATGGATGCGATCTCAACTACATGGCGTACATGGCTTATGGCGAATGGTCCTACACGTTGCCTCACGAAGGCGTGGAAGAGGAAGCGGATGGGGACAGGATAGCGGTGGTTTCACGTTGCCCTTGGGAGAGCGCTTTTTCGGAGATGGGGCTGCAGGAGTGCGGCGCAGTTTATTGCGCTGAGATCGACAGGGGCCTTGTGCGCGGCTTCAACCCAAATCTCGCCTTCGAAGTGGAATCTCTTTTGCACGACTCGGACCGATGTAGGCTGCGCTTCAAAAATTTTGGCGGCGCAGAAGTCCGCCCTCCGCAGGATGGCAAGCGGGACTGGCGGTATCACTGCTCGCACGTTTACACGACGATGCGAGAAATAGTACAGGCGACGGGGTTCGGCGATGTGATGAAAGACGTCGATTCGGATTTTTCAAAGGCATTTGGGAGCGACGCTCGTTATGGCCTTACGACGCCAAGCGTCAATTTTAATTTAATAGATTGAGGAGTGGTCGACGAATGATTCAGACGAGAATGTGGAAAAAGATGTTTCTATTGACCGTTATCGCAGTGGGGCTGCTGACCATCCCGCCGGGAGGGCCCGCATGCGCGGCGGAGGACCGTGATACGCTGATCATAGCCGTAGAGAGCGATCCTGCGACGTTCGATCTTTTATATGCCGAGTCGATGCTGGAAGGCCAAATAGGAAACAACATATACGACAACCTTCTTTTCATCGACGATGACGGCAACATACACCCATATCTGGCAGAGAAATACGAAATATCGCCAGATGGGCTTGAATATACATTCCACCTCAAAAAAGGCGTGAAATTTCACAACGGGGACGAAATGAAAGCGTCCGACGTGGCATTCACGATGGAATATGGCAAAAAAACACCCTACATGTCCGTGGTCTGCAGCAACATAAACAAAATAGACGTAATTGACGATTACACGGTCAAATTGACGCTTGCCTCCACTATGGCCTCGTTTCTGTCCGAGGTCGCTGGCGACCAATTTCCCATTTACAGTGAAAAAGCTGTCAAAGCGGTCGAAACTTACGGGGCGAATCCGGTGGGAACTGGGGCGTATAAATTCGTAAGCAGAAAACCGGGAGAAGAAGTGAGGTTTGAGGCATTCGCGGATCATTTCCAGGGAGCGGCGCCTATCAAGAACCTCATATACAGGATCATACCCGACTCATTCAGCGCCGGAGTGGCCCTCGAAACCGGCGACGTGGATTTCATCTGGGTGACGAACGCTTCGGTCGCCGCTACTTTAAAGGATAATAAAAACATAACGGTTCGTTCGGAACCGACCAACCGAATTCAATTTATCAGGATGAACACCGAGAAAGAACCGTTCAAGGACGCCAAACTGAGGCGTGCCGTCAATTATGCCCTCAACCGCGATGTTATCGTGGAAACGGTCTACGAAGGCTATGGAGCGCCGCAGGATTCCCTGGCGATCCCATGGATGGCCGGCTTTGCCGAACCGGCCGTGAGATATTCGTACGACCCGGAGAAAGCCGCCGCCCTTGCCAAAGAGGCCGGAGTTTCCAAAGAAAGCCCGATAGTGGTCGAATTGAACTGCGCCGGGCCGACTCAAAGGGACGCCGAAGTCATTCAGGAAAATCTGGCGGAAATCGGAATAAACGCAAAGATAAACCTGCTCGAACCGAATACCATCTGGACATATGACGACGACGGCAACTTCCAGATCAGCGTCGGCGGGTACTATATGGTCTTTAAAGACATGAATATAATGACGCATTTTTACGATTCGGTGAACATCGGATCGGGCAATGCGGCGCGGTACAATAATCCCAAGACGGACAAGCTCCTTTTGGACGGTCGTCATGAGGTAGACCCGCAGAAACGAACCGAAATATACAAACAGTTCATTGATATCGTCCAGGAAGACGCGCCTTACGCCGCTTACGCCAATAGATATGTCATCAGGGCATATAAAGCCGATCTCAATATCTCCCGTACGTTCGCCAACGGAATCTTCATACGGGATGTGTCGTGGAAGTAAATTCCACCCAAGGCAACGAAGCTGACTAATGACGGTTCTCGGAAACAAATTCGTGAACCGTCATTTATATTTAAAGTTAGGGAATTTTTTGCATGATTAAATATGCTCTAAAAAGAGTTTTGCTTTTTATTTTGCTTATTCCGGGGATAATTTTCATAGTTTTTTTCATAATGGACTTCACCCCCGGAGATCCGTCGAGGCTGATACTGGGAGAACGGGCAACGCTGGAACAGCGCCGGTTGTTCAGGGAAAACGCCGGCCTTGATCGCTCGTTTCCTGTCAGGTATGCGAGTTATGTTTACAATGTAGTGTTCAAGCTGGATTTCGGAACATCCTACAGAACCAGGACTCCGGTCATAGATGAAATACTGGACAAACTTCCCAAAACGGTCATCCTAGCTCTTTCAGGGGCATTTTTCAGCTCTTTGCTGGGCATATCCATAGGGATTCTGTCAGCGGTCAAGCAATACTCGCGCATCGACGCCGTTTCGACTTTTGCGGCTATCTTCTTCGCCTCCATTCCAAATTTCTGGCTTGGCATGACGATGCTTTTGATTTTTTCCCTTCATTTTGGGATACTGCCCTCGACTGGCGCTAACACATGGAAACATTACGTGTTGCCCACTGCGGCCATAACATTTCCCTTTTCGGCTGAAATATTGCGGCTGACCCGCTCGCTGATGCTGGAAACAGTGAGGCAGGACTATGTCACGACTGCGAGGGCGAAGGGGGTCACGGAGCAAATCATTATAATGAAGCACGCGCTGAGGAACGCTATGCTACCGATAATAACCTCGCTTGGAATGACGTTCGGCTCTCTGTTGGGCGGGGCCATAATAACAGAAACGGTTTTTTCCATTCCAGGGCTCGGCACGCATATCATAAACGCGATAAGAATGAAGGATACTCCGATAGTCCTCGCATCCACCATAGTGCTCGCGATTTTTTTCAGCTTGATAATGTTGGCTATTGACGTCTCGTACGCATTTATAGACCCACGCATTCGCGCAAGGTACTTAAAATAGCGTATGGTGCCTTCAGATCGGAGGATATCGCAAAAATATGGAGCTTTTTGACAGTTTGAGGAAAAACAAGCCAGCGGTTTTCGGTCTCATCGTAATTGTCATTTTAGTCGTCGTCGCAATATTTGCAGACATGATATCGCCGTATGAAAGAGGGATCAGGCAAAATTCGAAGGCAAGGCTTCAACCTCCTTGCGCGGAACACATTTTTGGCACCGATCACTTTGGGCGGGACGTTTTCACCAGGGTAATCCACGGCGCCAGAATATCCCTTTTTATCGGAACCGCTACGACCTTCATCTCTATGTTCGTCGCGCTCGTGCTAGGGTCGGTTGCGGGGTTCTACGGGGGAATCGTTGATGAAGCGATAATGCGCGCCATAGATACCGTGATGTGCATACCCGGCATGTTGCTGTCGCTTGCCGTCGTTGCGGCGCTTGGGCAGGGGCTTGGGAATTTGATGGTAGCCATTGCGGTATCGAGCGTGCCGGGTTTTACAAGGCTGATAAGATCGGTGGTGATCTCCATTGCCGAAACCGATTTCATCGAAGCCGCCAGGGCTTCGGGAACCAGTGAATTCATGATAATCATCCGCCATGTCCTGCCCAACTCGATGGGGCCGTTGATCGTTCAGTCCACCATGTCGATTGCCCGAATGATCCTTTTTGCCGCAGGGTTTTCATTTATAGGGCTCGGAGTTCAGCCGCCGGCGCCGGAATGGGGCGCCATGCTTGCCGACGCGAGAGAATTTCTGAGGCGGGCGCCGTATCTGATGTTTTTCCCCGGAACGTCCATACTGCTCGCCTCCTTATCGTTCAACCTGCTCGGGGACGGGCTGCGCGACGCGCTCGATCCAAAACTCAAATTATGAAAACAATAATTAAACACTTTGGAGGCAAACGGATTGAAAATCATTTTTTCAGATGAAACAGCGCCGGTTTGGGAAAAAGTAGATGTCAGGCTGGAAGGTCTAAGGCCAGCTTCATCCGTGAAGCTCACTGCGGAGATGGAAGACGCCCTTGGAAAAACCTTCAGGTCATGGGCAAAGTTCGTCTCCGACGACAGGGGGTGCGTCGATCTGGCAGACGCCGTCCCCGAAGATGGAACGTACTCCGGCGCGGATCCGCATGGGATGTTCTGGTCAATGGAGCTGGTAAATGTGCCCGAACTCACGCTGGATAATACCGACGCGCCTCTTTATATGCGGTTTACCGCCGAGCAGGATGGATCGTCGGCAACCAGGACGCTCAAAAGACTGCTGGTAGCGGACGGGGTCACAGTTTCTAAAGTAGGGGATTACGGGCTTGTGGCGGAATACTACAGGCCCCCGACCGACACGATGCTGTCTAATATAATCGTGTTCGGGGGTTCTGGAGGGGGGATGGACGGGGGAAGGGAATTGGCGCGTTTTTTCTCCGGCCATGGGTTTGGGGCGCTTGCGCTGGCGTATTTTGGGCTTCCCGGGCTGGATTTCAATCTGGTGAGAATACCTCTTGAAATAATCGAAAACGCTATAAAGTATTTGAGGGGCCGAAGCGACGCGATCCCAGAGAAAACGGGGATATCTGGAATATCAAGGGGAGGGGAGTTCAGCCTTCTTTGCGGGTCCATGATAAGCGAGATCAGGGCTGTTGCGGCGCTCACTCCGTCTCCGATATTGTGGGAATCTGAGGATATTTTCAACAAAGCGCCTTCTTTCTCCTATCGCGGGCGCGAATTCCCATTCGTGGAATGCGACTTCAGCGGCCTTTACGACGATATGGAAAAAGGCCGGCCTCATGCAGCGGCGCCGGTTTACGCGCGCGCCATGCAGAAGAAGGCGGAGTGCGAAAGAGCCATGATAGAGATGGAGAAAACCAATGGCCCAGTGCTCATGGTTTCCGGCAAGGACGACCTGATATGGCCCGCTTACGAATTGTGCCTTCTTGCGGAAGTGCGGTTTAAAAACAGAGGATTCAGCCACTATTACAAACACGTGTCGCTCGAATCGGTGGGACACAGAGTGTTCGCCACCGGATTTTTCCCGACGAACTACGAATACTCCAGCGGAAGGGTCACCCAAAAGGACGGCAGGCTGACCGGATCGCAGGGACACAAGCTCCTGATAGGAGGGAACCCTCGCGACAACGCGCTGGGGCAGCAAAGGACCAGGGATGAGCTCGTATCGTTCTTCAAAGACGCCGCATTGTTTTAACGCAGATGGCAGCGACGCGTTGCTGTCGGTAAAAGGCCTAAGGACGTATTTCCATACCGGCGAGGGAGTGTTGAAGGCCGTGGACGACGTTTCATTCCACGTTAAACGCGGCGAGACCTTTGGCATTGTCGGGGAATCGGGGTGCGGCAAGAGCGTAGCGTGCAAGTCGATAGTGAGGCTGGTCCTCTGTCCGCCAGGGCAGTACGAAGCGGGCGAGATAATTTTCGACGGGCGGGACACGCTTAAAATGAGCGATTCCGAACTCCGCAGCCTCCGAGGGGGCGAAATATCATTCATCTTTCAGGAACCCATGACAGCTTTAAATCCAGTATTCACGATAGGCAGCCAGATAGAAGAGGCCATAATCCTGCACAGGAAGGTCGGCAAATCCCGCGCGAAGGAGATAGCCGTCGATTGGATCGGCAAAGTGAGGATTCCAAACCCCGAGGCCGCTTTCAGGCGATATCCTTTCACCCTGTCGGGCGGAATGAGGCAAAGGGCGATGATAGCGATGGCGCTTGCGTGCCAGCCGAAGCTGCTGATCGCCGACGAGCCTACTACGGCCCTCGACGTCACGATTCAGGCACAGATACTCGACCTCATAAACGCCATGAAGCGCGAGACTGGCGCGTCGTGCATTTTCATCACCCATGACCTGGGCGTCATAAGCGAGATGTCGGACAGGGTGATGGTGATGTACAGCGGAAAGGTCTGCGAGACTGCCGCAACGGGCGAACTTATCGGGAACCCGTTGCACCCGTACACCAGAGGGTTGATAGATTCGAGGCCCAGAGGCAAGCGGGTCGGCAACCGGCTCGTCGTGATACCTGGAAACGTGCCGTCGTCAAGGGATAAACCGTCTGGATGCCCCTTTCACCCCAGGTGCAGTGAGATGAAAGACATCTGCCAAAGGGATTTCCCCCCGGCATCCGAGTTCGGGCCTGAGCATTTGGCCTACTGCTGGAAATACGCGCGATGACGGGTTCGAATTACCAGCCCGCGAGGCAGGAAGACCGGGCATTGCTAGAGGCGCGCCATATAAAGAAATACTTCTCCGTCAGAGGCGATGCTATCAGGCACCCGTCAGCGATAAGAGCTGTCGATGACGTGAGCTTCAGCATTGCGAAAGGCACCGTTCTGGGGCTTGTCGGAGAGTCGGGTTGCGGCAAAACTACGGTCGGGCGGATAATTCTGAATCTCATAAAGCCCACGGAGGGAAGCGTTTTCTTCGACGGAGAGGATATTACAGGCTGCGGCAGGCGCATGATGAGGGAGGTTCGCCGACGCTTGCAGATAGTATTTCAGGATCCGTTCTCGTCGCTCGACCCGCACATGACAGTTTACGATATCGTCGGAGAGGGGATAAGGAATTATAAGCTGGCAAGAGGCAAGGCCGACTTGATGCGGCAGGTCGAATGCCTCGCAGTGAAATGCGGGCTGTCAGAGGATCTGTGTTCGAGGTATCCGCATCAATTTTCCGGCGGGCAGCGCCAGCGCATCTGCATAGCGAGAGCGCTTGCGACAAACCCAGAGTTCATCGTATGCGACGAAGCCGTTTCCGCGCTGGACGTCTCGATTCAGGCTCAGATAATAAACTTGCTCAAAGAGCTGCAGGAAGATATGGGGCTCACATATCTTTTCGTCTCTCACGACCTTCGCGTTGTCGAATTCATAAGCGACGAAGTCGCGGTGATGTACCTTGGGAAAATTTTGGAAAAAGGGAGCGCGGAAGATGTTTTCAGGCATCCCCTGCATCCTTATACCGAAGCCCTTCTGAGCGCCGCGCCGGCTTTCACGGAAGAGGAAAAGTCGGCAAAAAAAAGAATCATACTTGAGGGCGATATGCCTTCGCAGACAAATTCCCCATCCGGATGCCCTTTTTCTACCAGGTGCCCCTATGTCGAACGGGAATGCCAAACCTTTGCCCCGGAGTGGGGTGAAGTCACGCCCGGGCATTTTGCCGCGTGCCACAGGGTAAAGTGATTTTGGCAGGCGATTATGGATAAGACACGAGGTCCTTGCATACCCGTTTTTTGTCGAGCGGCTCCACTATCAGGATTTCTTCGCCGCAAATTTCAATGCAGCTCAGAACCGGTTTCCCGTTTACCCTGAGAGCGCAGCGCGCGCATAACCCCTGATCGCACCTGGAATGCATTGGATAAGACAGCGACGGGTCGAGATGGCGGGCAGCGTAGTCGAGCATGTCCAGCACCGTCATTCCGTCATTTGAGGGGATTTCGTACAGGCTGTAGTAACTCATCGGCCTGTGCTCCCGGTTGAAACGATAGCAGAACATTTTTTTGATGGCCGGAGTTTCGCCTT
The DNA here is from genome assembly GCA_031274465.1 of Synergistaceae bacterium. Classification (GTDB taxonomy): domain Bacteria; phylum Synergistota; class Synergistia; order Synergistales; family Synergistaceae; genus JAIRKI01. The sequence goes on from JAISQC010000073.1 coordinate 15,394, forward strand.
CACTGGTCTGTCGCATCATCGTCACCCCACTCTTTCGGCGAGTTTGTCTATCGCCTCGAAATAGGGCAGCCTGTCGAAATTTGGCGGCCAGGCCGGCGTTTGAGCGGAGAATGAGTCGATCGAGCCATCCGCTTTGACGACGGTATTGCGAAGCCACTCCGCGTTATCGCAGACGAAATGGTCGTCGCGGGCAAATACGCCGCGGCTCTCTTTTCTGTAAAGAGATGACTCGATCACGAATTCGCACAAAGGCAGCATGTTTCTCATATTGAGCCACGCAATCCACGGAGCGCTGTAGATTTTCCCGGCATCCGCCACCGATACTGTCTCAAACTCGTCCGCAGTCTCTTCCAGCGTTTTTTTTGCCAGG
>JAISQC010000097.1 GCA_031274465.1 Synergistaceae bacterium
CTCCGGTCACAAACAAGTCTGTAATGGGGACGAGGCAGATTTCCGATTTCCGGGTCACCTGCGACATCAAGCCCATCCTGGACATAGCGGAGGGCGATCCAAACCGGCTTCCGCCGCCGGCCGATGGAACCGCGCCGCCAACAGGGGGTGGCAATTAATGACTCCGGAAAAACAGCAGAAAATGTACGGGGTGCTGACTTTTTTTGTGATAGTCCTGATGCTGGCCGCGCAATTCGTGCTCCAGTACACACTAAAGGAGGCGAGCGAGCAGCTCGTTTCGGTGAGTTCATCGCTTGCGACCGACAAAAAGAATCGCGACACGCAAAGAGGCCTCAACGAGAGGCTGAAGGCTTTTGAGCTGAGCGCGGCAGGCCAGAACGGGGGCGATAGGCAGTTCCCGCTGACCGCGAGCGACCTTTTCGTGGCGCTGGACCGGGTTTTGAGGGACTACGCGATCGAATTCACCAACAGCAGCCCAAATAGCCAGGTTCAGCCGGGCGGAAACTTCGTGCTGACGATCTCATTTTCCGGGCCTTATTACAACGTGATGAAAGCTCTCGCAGCCATCCGCGAAAGCGAATATATAATGCGGATATCCGACTTGCGGCTCAACGCGGAGGGCAACGGCACCGTAAGAGGCACCATGAACATCGTGAGCACCGCGCGGAGCTAGGGGGGCTTTATATGGCTGACAGTTCGTCCGCAAAAAAACCGGTCGTTTCGTCCAGGAGCAAACAGGCGCCGCGCGGCCACCAAGAGAACAATACGAAAAAGATGCTGGGCATAATAGTGATGCTGCTCTGCTGCGCGGCGAGCTTTTACTTTTACTGGACCACCATGCAGGTGCTCAGGAACAACGAGGATCAACTCTCTCAAGCGAATATGACGATCGCGGCGCCCGACCCTGAGGCTGAGAAGGAGAAAAAAGAGATAGGAGATGCCGAAGTCGGGCTGAAAAACTTGTCGGTTTCGTCGCGGCAGGCAATGAATACGGCCCTCCTCGCCGAGACGCAGAGCAGATACCCGCTCGACCTTCCGATCACCCTGACGCCAACGGTAACCCTGCCGTCCGGCGCCGATATCGTGATAGAGCCGGATCCGCCGTTTGTGACAGTCGTCGCAATAATGATCACCGACAGTGACAGGGTGGCGATGCTGAACATCGACGGGGAGGAAGGCGTATTGGTGAGACAGGGCAGCAAGTTTTCGAACGGCACTGCAAGGATAACCAAAATAGACGCGAAGGGTGTGACTTACACATGGATGAAAAAAAGCATTCAGGTTTCGTTATAGCGATGCCTACCTTGGTCAGACGTTTTTATATCTCGGTCATTGCCCTGCTTGCCTCGATATCTTTCGGCATCGGATGCGCTTCGCTTGGCGCGCTTCCCGCGAACGCGGGGACCAAAAGGGACATACCGCCCGGCATAACCATGGACACGGAGGTGTTGCCGGTTTTAGCCGGGCTTCAGGTCACCCAGATCGGCGGGGATACGCTTTCGGTCAAAATTCGCGGCTTCGAGCTTCCTGTCCCGCGCGCTGTGTCGGCGCCTGGCGAGGCCAAGCTCGTGTTGCAGTGGGATGGCGCGAGGTTCCCTCAGACCATCGACAAGCGGGATTGGTGGAGCGATTATCAATGGGATGTGCTGACAATCGATGGAGCTATGGCCAACAAGTGGTGGAAGCAGTACGACCTTCCGCTACTGAACAGGATCAACGCGGATCCTGTGGACTTTAACAGCCTCAGGCTCACCTTCACCACGACGCAGCCTCTCGTGATCGAGCGGATAGAGGGCGTGGCCGGCGCGGACGATATGGACATCATACTTACCGCGTACAAGCCCGAAAAACCAGCGGAAGCCCCGCCAAAGCCGGTCCAGTACGGAAGAGGGGACCCAATGGGAATCACGGCCCCTGTCACGCTTCAGATGAGAAATGCCGACATAAAGACGGTCTTCAGAATGCTGGCGGACCTTCAGAAGCTCAACCTGCTGATCGACCCCTCGGTGCCGGACATGCAGATCGATTTCTCTTTCAACGGGGTTCCGTTCCGCGACGCCTTTGGATACCTGCTCCGCGCCACCGAACTATCCTATTCCGTGACGAACGGAATGTTGGTCATCGGCAGGGAAGAGAGCCTGGGCAGGGTTCTGGACACGGAGGTAGTTCGCGCTTACACCCTCTCCTACGCGGTGGATGAGGCCGGGCAGGTGAGGCCGGATGTCACAGCCGCGCTCACGGGCCTCATCTCACTCCCAAAAGCTCCGACGCTCGACGCCCGCAACCGCCAACTCTACGTGACCGCGACCGAGGAGCAGCACTCGCGCGTCGCGGCTCTTCTGGAAAAACTGGACCAGCCTGGGCGCCAGGTGATGCTCGAGGCGCGCATATTCGAAGTTTCGGACAGCGGCACGCAGGAACTCGAGACCCTGGTCACCGCAGTATACAACCACTGGCTCGCCAGTTTCACCGGCAGCGGGGGGCTAAACCCCGGCTATAACTATGCAAGTGTGCCATACGCCGATAACCCTTCTTGGAGCCTCCCGGTCGGCGGCTCCATCGGAGGCAGCCCGGTGTGGGAGACAATACCGCTGGAGGGCGTAAAGATGTTGAGCGCCGGGCTTCACGCGATCGAAACGAAAGGCAAGGGCAAAAACATCGCCAACCCCTCGGTGATAACCATCGACGGGCAGACCTCCACTGTTGCGCTTACGCAGAACGTCAAATACGCGTCCGGCGTCGACTCGAACGGCAACGTCTCTTTCAGCGAAGTGCAAAGCGGGCCGAGGCTGAATTTTCTTCCAATCATCGGCCGCGATGGCATGGTGACGATAAAGGTCGAGATAGAGACGGGCGAAATTTTGAACTGGAGGAACGCCGGCATGGGCGCCCAAGCGCCTGAAACTTCATCGCGAAAGGTCCAGACTACGGTCAGGGTGCGCAACGGCGAGCCGTTCGTCGTCGGCGGCCTCTATCAGGACAACAAGTCGACGGTGCGCAACAGGATACCGGTGCTGGGCCACCTACCTCTTTTGGGGGACCTTTTCTCGTACCGCCACGACGAGCACCGCAAAACCGAGGTCGCTATGATCGTGATTCCTTACATACTAAACGTGCCGGATGGCGCCATAGAGACGATAGACCTGAAAAAATCATCCCTGCTCCGCTAAAAAAATCGAGTAAAAAGCGCCCGGACCTCGCGTTCCGGGCGCTTTTTTGTGGCGCCTCACGGTTTGCGCCCTGGTTATCCATGTAGTTTGCAGCATCCTCTAAGTGAATTGTTCTTGACACCCCACAAAAACCTAACATATACTTTTTAAAGCATACGGAGTAAATTTATAAAAATCCGACGACTAATATCGTTAATGATATTGCGTTTAGAATATTATTGTGTGTTTATAACATACTTTCGTTTCCAGCATCTGCTGAGGCGATTAAAACAAAGGGGGCAACTGTCATGAAGTGGTTCAGGAATCTTCGCACAATGGTAAAGATACTGCTGTTGGCCACGGTGATGACCTCGCTTATGCTCGTCATCGCCTATACGGGTTATTCGACCAGCTACAGGATAGCGAACAGGATGAAGGGCATGTACGAAAACGAAGCCAAGGTCGCCCTCGATATAATGGAGGCGAAATATCTGGCTGCGTCTAACAGGCGAATGCTTTTGAGCTTGGCTACTACGAGCGTCGGTTCCGAGATTCAATCCTACGAAGACCGCATAATGGGGAACAGGCGTGAAATCGCCGGGCTGATCGGCGATTTGAACACGGGCATAATGACACAGGAGGAACTGGATGTCCATGCGTACCTAAAAAAAATCGGCCCCGAATACAGGAGCAAGCAGGACGAGGCCATGAATATCGCAAAGAGCGGATTCGGAACTGAAGAGCTCGAAGACCGGCTGTCGAGCAGGGGCGATATCGGCGCATTGGAGAACGAGTATGTGACGAACTTGGACAAGCTGGCCAAACTTCTGGTGGCCTCAGCAGACGAAGTGAGCGAGGGCGCGAACGACTTCGCCCGCAAAAGGGCGCTCACAATAGCGATGGTATCCAGCATAGCCATACTGCTGGGCATCGTCCTGAGCCTGATGATCTCGAAGGCGATAACCGGCCCGATCTACAAAATGCTTTCCAGCGTCAGCCTGTTCTCCAAAGGCGACCTGATAGCCAACTTCCCCACGGAGGGCCGAGACGAGCTTGGCGCGATGGGCAGGGAACTCCAGAAGATGTCCGACAACCTAAAGCGCATCATAAGTTCGGTCAAAGACGCGAGCGGCGAAATACTCGGCACGTCCCAGGAGTTTAGCGCGCTCGCCCAGCAGACTAACGCTTCTGTCGGGGATTTCCGCATTAACGTCGACGAAAGCGGGGAAAGCCTCACGATGCTCGCATCAACGGGAGAGGAAGTCAACGCCTCCGTCGAGGAGGTATCCGCCGGCGCGCAGGCCACTGCGGAGAGGGGCACTAACATCGCGCGCAAGGTCGATGACGCCATGAAAGCCGGAGAAAAGGGCGTCGCTCAGGTCAACCGCGCGCTGTCCGGCATCGAGGGGGTGGCAGGCAACGCCTCTTCCACCGCAAAATCCGTTCAGGAGCTCGGAGAGAGGACCCAGCAGATACAGAGCTTCGTCACCCAGATCGGCGGCATCGCCGGCCAGACCAACCTGCTCGCGCTGAACGCGGCGATAGAGGCCGCGAGGGCCGGCGAAGCGGGCCGGGGTTTTGCGGTCGTCGCCGAAGAAGTCCGAAAGCTCGCCGAGGAGAGCAACCTCGCCGCAAAAAGCATAGAGGACCTCGCGAAGACGATAATGGGGGACCTAAACACCGTCGTGCGCATGTCCTTGGAGAACGCCAAGGCGTCCGAGGACGCCAAGGCACTTTCCGAGGGCACGGCGGAGATAATAGGAAACATCATCTCCTACCTCGAGGAAATCGCGGGCGCGACTCAGGATCTGGCGGCCGTATCCCAGCAACAGGCGGCCTCAAGCGAGGAGATAGCGGAGGCGGTCCAGAACATCTCGTCGAAAGTCCACAACGCCGCAGAAGCCGGCGAAAACATCCGCACCGGGGTCGGGGAGGTGGCTACGGCCGCCGAACGCGTGGCGACCGGCGCCGAAGGGCTGTCAACGCTCGCGGACAAACTCAACGACATTCTGAGCTTCTTCAAACTGGAGGCCATGTCGTTCGGGTCGGACTCCAAGGATTTGGCTTTGAGGAGCTAAAAAGACGGCGGAATGCGACGATCCAACCGGGCGATGTCCTCAGAGGAACCGCCCTTCTATGTGCCGCCCTTGGGCCGCGCCGAAAAATGGCGCGCCCAAGGGTTCGAGGCACCCGACCGGGTCCTCGGCATCAAGCGATTCAATCGTTTTCAAACATGTAGCCGGCGCCGTGCGCCGTGCGGATTATGCGAGGCTCGGAGGGGTTCGGCTCCAGCTTCTGCCTCAATCTGGCAATATGCTGATCCACGGAGCGCGTCGTTATATCGCAGTCGGGGTCTATCCCCCACACCGCTTCGAGCAGCGTCTCGCGCGAAAGGACCCTGCCTGGGTTCGCCGCGAAATATCTGAGCAACTCTGTCTCCTTTGGAGTGAGCGAAACACATGCGCCACCCTCGCTCTTTTTGGCGGTCATTCTGTCGAAATCCACGGTCGTGTCCCCTATGCGGAGCGGCCCGCCCAATTTTTTTTCGTCCGCAATCGAGGCGCCCTTTGCCACAGCCCCCCGCCGCAGGGCGGAGCGCACCCTCGCGGTGAGTTCCGCGATGCCGAAGGGTTTTGCGATGTAGTCGTCCGCGCCCAGTTCTAGCCCGACTACCTTGTCGATCTCCTCTCCTTTTGCTGTGAGCATCAAAACCGGCGTGACCCCATCCTCCCGCCTGATCGCCCTGCACACGTCGTAGCCGCTCATGCGCGGCATCATGACATCCAGCAGCACTAGGTCGGGGCGCGTTTTTTTGTATAACCTGAGGGCAATGGCCCCGTCGCGCGCCTCGATCGCGTCGTAGCCTTCCAGTTTCAGCAGATCGGACAGGCCGGCGAGTATTGCCGGGTCATCCTCCGCTATCAGAATTTTTTCGTTCATCGTCATCCCTCCAACGGCAAAATCAGGGAAAAGACGCTCCCCCCGCCAGGCCTTGGCTCGTAGCGCACGTCTCCGCCGTGGAACCTCGCTATGCCTTGCGCTATGGAAAGCCCCAATCCGGCGCCGCTCACCTGCGCGGTGAGCGAATCGTCGCTTCGGAAAAATTCCTGAAAAATTTTATCGGCATGGCCCGAGGCGACGCCAATCCCCCGATCCGCGACGTTCACCCGCGCGACGCCGCATTGAGAGTCGCATGTCACCGTTATCTCGCGGGCCGACGCGGAGTATTTCTCGGCGTTTGAGATCAGGTTCATTATAACCTGCTTCAGCGCCTCCCTGTCCCCTCTTACAGGCAGAGGGGCGTCCGCCTCGAAGGAAAGCGCGAAACCCTGTTTCGACAGGTGCGGGCCGAGCTGGGACAGCGTCTCGCGGGCAACTTCATCCAGAGCGAGTTCTTCCATGCCGTACTTCTCCCTCCCCCGCCTCGAGAACGAAAGCACGTTGTCCACCAAGTGCGACAGGCGGTCCGCCTCGGACATCATCGTGCGGAGATATTCGCGCCTTCGCTCCTCGTTGTCCTGCCTCCCGGAAAGCAAAAGCTCGGCAAAGAGCCTTATCGACGTCAGAGGGGTTTTCAGCTCGTGAGAGACGTTGGCCACGAAGGTCGTTTTCTGGGACGCTACGCGCATCTCGTACGACATCAGGCGTATAACGGCGGCGATGCCAATGACCATGACCGAACACAGCATTGCCACCTGCACCCATACCACCATGCGGGCGTAATCGGCCCGCGCAGCGAGCAAACCGGGGTCCCGCAGCCAAGCGCCCACTTCCCAGCGCGGCAAAAGCGGCGATATCTCGCGGGCCACAAAGGGCCGCCGCCAGTCCGGCGCGGCGGTATCATCGAAAGGCGCCACTATCGGGGCCCCGGCGTCGTCCAGCACGGTCAAAACCCGAACATCGGAGAGGATATCGGGCATCATGCCAGCGATCATATCGCGCAGCGCATCCATTCGCAACGAACAGCCGATGATTTTGCCGCCGCCTGCCTTTGCCCAAAAAAGCGCCTCCAGCCCTCCGTCGGACAGGTACGGAAAGATGCCGCCGTCCGACTCGGACGACATCTCGTCGAACGACCTGCTCTTCGACACCGTGTTGGACCGCATGGACCGCGAGACATCCGCCTGCTTGGAAACGGTCGTGCCGGAAACCGCCGCCGCATCGGCCATCGGCTCGTACTCGGCATCG
>JAISQC010000112.1 GCA_031274465.1 Synergistaceae bacterium
GCTCGCGGAAAAAACGGCAGCAAGGATCAGGCCGGACAGCGCAAGCGATTTCAAATTCCAAAACGATTTTTCAGGTGCCCGATGCGACATTGCGACAACTCCTCTCGAAATGAACTTCCTTAAACCAGACGAACCGCCCTGCCCGCGTTGACGCGGACTTTGAAAAACGGCCGACGTGTGGATTATATCACTATCGCCATGCGCGGGACAGCGCAATCGGGGGGCAAAATCACAGGCTAAAATATCAGGGCGGCGTTCTGCGGTTTTGTGATATCATCACTCCGGGAGGCGGTAACGCTTTGAGGGTACGCGTCGTCTTTAAATTCTTGAGCTTTATGGCGTTCATCATCTCCGGCTGCATGACAATCCCGTTCATCATAGAGGCGGTGTTGCGCGGGCAGGACAGATACGCCTTCGCTCTGTCGCTTGCCGTGGGCTTCGGCGTCGGGGCTCTGCTTTACCTCGCTGGCGGGAAATCCGACATGTCGAGGATGAGTTCACGCGAAGCGCTGATGTCCGTCGCCATGTCGTGGGTGGTGGCGAGCCTCATCAGCGCGTTTCCCTATCTGCTGTCCGGTGCCGCTCCTACTTATACCGACGCGTTCTTCGAAAGCATGTCCGGCTACACCACCACGGGGTCCACGATATTCCCCGCACTCGACGCGCTGCCCCACGGGCTGCTCACTTGGCGCGCCATCACGCACTGGCTTGGCGGCATGGGCATAATCGCCCTGACGCTCGCCATGCTGCCGCACTCCGGGGCCGGGGGATTTCAGATGTTCAGCGCCGAGTCTCCGGGGATGACTCACGAAAAAATAACGCCGCGCCTCCGACAGACCGCTGTCCTCCTGTGGCTCATCTACGCCTTCCTGACCGCCTCTCTGACCGTTCTCCTCATGCTGGGGGGCATGACTTTTTTCGACGCCGCGAACCATTCGATGGCGACCATTTCAACGGGCGGGTTTTCCACCCACTCCAGCAGCCTCGCGTTCTTCGGCGAGCCCTATTTCGAGTGGGTCATAACCATTTTCATGTTCCTGTCGGGGGCGAATTTCGCGCTCCACTTTCAGGCGCTGAAAGGGAGAAGCGCGTCGCATTTTTTGACCGACCCCGAATTTCGTTTTTACGCCATATCTGTTTCAGCGATCACCCTGCTGGTGTCATTCTCGCTTTACATAGGGGATATATACGGGTCGTTTCTCGAATCCCTCAGGTTTGGCGCTTTCCAGGCGGTGAGTTTCATAACATCGACCGGCTTCGTGTCTGCCAATTACGAAGTCTGGCCGCACTTCGCGAAAGCGCTCCTCTTCATCTGCCTCTTCCTCGGCGGGTGCTCGGGCTCCACTGCCGGGGGGATAAAGCACGCCCGTCTGCTCGTGATGGGCGGGCACCTGGGAAGGCAGCTTGGGCGGACGCTCAACCCCCGCTCGGTAGCCGCCTTCCCGATGGGCTCGCGTTCCATCGACCCTTCCGTCATGTCCTCGTGCATGGCTTTTTTCGGGCTTTATCTGACGACCTTCGCGGCCGGGGCGTTCGCGGCGACGCTCTTCGAGGGCGACCTGATAACCGCCCTGTCGGCCGCCGCGTCGTCGCTTGGCAACGTCGGGCCGGCTTTCGTGCGCTTGGGGCCGGAGTATAATTTTTCAGGCCAGGCAACCGGGGCGAAATGGGTTTATTCTTTTTTGATGCTGTGCGGGAGGCTGGAACTATACACCGTGCTTTCCCTATTCACCGGAACATTCTGGCGCGAGGGCATAATATGCGGGTGGGAGCGCGATTGAACGGGGGGTATTTGCTTTGCACATAGTGATAGTGGGGGCGGGCGAAATCGGTTTCAGCGTAGCGCGCAACCTTTCGCAGGACGGGAACGACATAGTGATGGTGGAGGAAAACCCCGAGCGGGCGGCAAAAGCCGAGAACGAGCTGGACGTGATGGTCGTCCGCGGGAACGGCGCGCGCCCCAACGTCCTAGAAAAAGCAGGCGTCAGCCCAGACGGAGGCGTCGAAATGCTAATCGCCTGCTCCAGCAGGGACGAGGTGAACATCCTCGCGTGCTGGATCGCCAAAAAAATGGGCGTGCCGAGGGTCATCTCGCGCGCGGTCGGGATGGAGTTCACGGACACGGACGCGTGGCGGCGCGACCTTGGGATAGACATGATGGTCTCGCCTGAGCGCAGCGTGGCCAAAGAGATAGAAAACTTACTGGAGACTCAGGGAGCGGTGTATTCGTCCGAGTTCGACGAGCGGGCCGGCATCTACGCGTTCAGGGTCCAAGAGGACAGCCCGGCGTGCGGGGCGACGCTGCTCGAACTGAGGCGGGGCAACGCGAAGCTCGTCACGATCATAGTCTACATCCAGCGCGAAGACGGCGGCTTCATACCCAAAGCCAGCGACGCGCTGCAGGCCGGCGACCTGTGCTACTCGTTCTGCTACCTCGACCAGATTCAGGAGATCGCCGAGCTCTACCAATCCCACAAGGCGAAAAAGCTGAAGCGGGTCATGATAATCGGCGCAGGCAAAGTCGGGTTTCAGACGGCGTTCCTGCTCCATCACAGGAAGAAGGGCGTGGACGTCCGCATCATCGACATCGACCGCGAGAAGTGCAGGCGGATCGCGGGCGAGCTTCCCGGGGCGACCGTGCTCTGGGGCGACGGGGCGGACGAGGACCTGCTCATCCAGGAGGGGGTCTCTAACGCGGGGGGGTTCGTGGCGACCACGGATAGCGACGAGGTCAACCTCATCCTCGCCTCGCTTGCCAAGACCCTCGGCGCGCGAAAGAGCATCGCGGTGGTGCGGAGAAAAAACTACCAGAAGCTATCCGAAGCAATACCAGTCGACGCCATAGTCAGCAGGAACGACGCGCTGTCCTCCGTGCTGATCAGCGCCGTTCGCTACCCAGGGCACGCCAGCACCCTCGCCATGCTCGATCAGATAGGGGCGGAGACGCTGCAGGTCGTCATACCGGACGGCAGCCCGGCGATAGGCGTCGCGCTGAAGGACCTGTCCCTTCCCGCCGGGGCGCTCCTCGGCCTCGTCAGCAGGGACGAGGGGGCACACGGGCTCTTCATACCGACCGGGGCTTCGAGCCTTCTCGCGGGGGACAAAGTGATACTGTTCGCGACGCTCGAAGTGATAAACGACACGCTCGAAGCGCTTGGGGTGAAGGCGGATTGAGCTTCAAACCGGCTCTGCGCTTCATCGCCATTTCCGCCGGGGCGGTAACTCTCTCAATGCTTTTCCCGGTCGCGTGGAGCGCGTGGGCGCGCGACGGGGGGCTGCTGCCCTTGGCCCTTGGCCTCGCGGCCGGCATGTCGCTGTGCGGTGGGATGTACCTCGCCGGGCGGGGGTCGCGACTGGCCGACATGGGAGTGAGGGAGGCTATATTGTCGGTGGTCGGGACGTGGATGACGGCATCGGCCATCGTTGGGCTGCCTTATTTTTTTTCCGGCGCCGTCCCAAATCTGCTCGACGCGCTCTTCGAAGGGGTGTCCGGCTTCACCACGACGGGCGCGAGCGTGATAAAAGACCTCGGCGGCGTCCCGCGCAGCATCTTGCTGTGGCGGAGCTTCTCCCAGTGGATCGGCGGGATAGGCGTAGTCGTCCTGACGCTGGCGCTGCTCCCAATGTCCGGGGCTGGGATGCAGCTTTACAAAGCAGAAGTGTCCGGCCCGACGCACGAACGGCTGACGCCGCGAATACAGCAGACTGCGGCCTTCCTGTGCAAGACATATCTTGCCCTGACCTGCGCGCAGGCGCTTCTGCTGTCCGCAGGGGGCCTTGATATCTTCGACTCGCTCACCCTGTCGTTCAGCACGCTCGCGACAGGGGGGTTTTCCCCGTACCGCGAGAACGTCGGGCACTTCTCGGGCGCGTACGTCAAATGCGTCACAGCGGTTTTTCTGTTCCTGTCCGCTTCGAGCCTGACGGCATTCCACGCGGTGATAGCTAAAAGGAGCCTGTCGCCCCTGAAGGGCAACCCAGAGATGAAGTTTTACGCCGCCGCCCTGCTGTCATTCGGGACGGCGGCGTCGCTGCTGCTGTATGCCGGCGGGACGTTCGCGTCGCCTGCCAAATCGCTTGCCGAGGGGTTCTTCCACACGGTAAGCACGCTGTCCACCTGCGGGTTTTTCACGTCCGACTACAACGAATGGCCCGCGTCGGTGAGGCTCCTCATGCTGACGATGATGTTCTGCGGGGGCTGCGCGGCATCGACCGCTGGTGGGATAACCTGCGTGAGGGCGCTGGTGGTACTGCGGCACATCGGCGCTGAGTTCGTGCGCCGGATGCACCCGAGGGCAATAGTGCCGACGCGCCTTGACGGATCGTCATCTCCCATCGAGATGAACGTCATCGCCGCGTGCTTTGCGTATGTAGCGGCATACATGGCGGCGTTCTGCGCCGGATTCGCCCTGCTCGCCCTGCTGGGGCAGGACATGGCCTCGTCCATATCCGGCGTCGCTGCCACGCTGGGCAACGTAGGCCCCGGGTTCGGCATGACAGGGGCGTCCGCAGGCTACGCGGACCTGCCGGGCGCGGTCAAGGCCGTCTACATGTTTCTGATGCTCTGCGGGAGGCTCGAGATATTCACGCTGGCAGCCGTATTCGCACCCCAGTTCTGGAGAGGCTGACGCCGGGAGCGCGCAAAAAAAAGCCGTCGCGCCGCGACGGCCTCGAGATGACGCTCTTTGCAAAAAACCCGATTAACGCTTGGAGAACTGCCTCTTGCCGCGGGCGCCCTTCTGCCCGAACTTCTTGCGCTCCACCATCCTCGGATCGCGGCGCAGCATTCCGGCTTTCTTCAGAACGGGCCTGGCGTCCGGGTTGAGCTTCAGTATCGCGCGCGCGATGCCCATCCGTATGGCGCCGCTCTGGCCGGTAAGACCGCCACCGTGGGCGTTCACCATTATATCGACCTTGCCCTCGACCCCAGCGACCGCAAGAGGCTCGATAGCCTGCGATTTCCAGAAAAAACGAGGAAGATAGTCATCGACCGTGCGGTCGTTTATGGTGATCTTTCCGCTCCCCGAACGAAGCAAGACGCGCGCCACCGCGTTTTTGCGGCGTCCCGTGCCCCAGTAATTGACGATTTCCTGCATGACCTATCCCCCCTACCAGTTGAAGCTGTCCACAGCTTCTGGCTGCTGGGCAGCGTGCGGATGTGAGGCGCCAGGGTAGACTTTCAGCTTCGTGTACATCGAACGGCCGAGTTTGGTCTTTGGCAACATCCCCCACACTACTTTCTCTATGAGATGCGTCGGACGGCGCTTCAGAACGTCGCCGTAAGTGGTGCTTTTCAAACCGCCCGGATAGCCGCTGTACTTATAAAGCTTGGATTGCTCCCTCTTTTTGCCGGTAAGGCCGACGTGCTCCGCGTTGATGACGATCACGAAATCCCCCGTGTCCACATGCGGCGTGTAAGTTGGGCGGTGCTTCCCGGTGAGAATGCGGGCAACCTGGACAGCCAAGCGGCCGAGATGCTTGCCGGTGGCGTCTATGACATACCACTTGCGCTCTACCTCTTCCTTCTTGGCCACATAAGTGCGCGTGCCGATCATAAAACTTCCCCCTCCTGTAAAACACCGGCGCGACTATGGCCGATGTAAAAAGCTTTCTGCAAGACAAACCAAAAGATTATAGAACAATATAAACACAAGGTCAAGTAGCGCCGCGCCTCAGGCAAAAAAACCGCTCACGGCTTAACGGCATAGACCAGCAGCAATGACAGCGCCATATAAGCCACCGCCAAAACGACCGTGAGCTTCGTCATCGACGACATGCGCTGCCACGATCCGCCGGACATGTCCATCTGGGTGCCCCCGCCCCCAAAGCTGCCCGAAAAACCGCCGCTTTTGCGATGCTGCATCAGTATCACGGCAATCAAGGCGACGCACAGGACGAGGAATAAAACAGCGACAACATTTCCCATACTTCAACAGCCCCCCACTAAGAGCTTAATTCTGCAATGCACTGCGGCACACAGCATTGTATTTTATCACAGACGGCAGCGCCAGCGCTACCCCCCGCATCGCGACGGCGCGGTGGGAAATTTTGGACTTCACCTCGGGCCCAAGCTCTGCAAACGTCATCTCATGCCCGTCCGGCACGAAAATAGGGTCGTATCCGAAGCCGAAATTGCCTGCCGGGCGAAGCGCGATGTTCCCGGCGCACGAGCCTTCGGCTGAGAAAAATCCCCTGCGGCCGGCGGGCCGCTTGGCCGGGAAAGCTATCGCGACGCACGCCACAAAACACGCCCGCCTGTCGCGCGAACCTGCCATGCTGTCGAGCATCCAGCGGACGCGCTCCGCGTCGCTCCCCGAAGCGGCGCGCGCGGAGCGAACCCCAGGCCCCCACCCCAAACATCGGACCTCTATCCCGCTGTCGTCCGCGATCGCGGGGATGCCCGCAAAATCAGCCCAAAACTCCGCCTTGAGCAGTGCGTTTTCCTCGTACGTCGCGCCCGTCTCCGCTATCTCGCCGGCCTGGTTTGGAAAATCCCGCGCCCAGGACAGTTCCACGCAATTTCCGACATCCCCCGTCGCGGCGAAAAAATCCGCGAACTCGCGATATTTATGCTCATTTCCGCTCGCGAGCAGGAGCTTGATTTTTTCAGGCCGACTCAACTGGACCTCGCGTTGATGCCCCAAGGCGACATCAGGTCGATCGGCTTTTTGTCCCTCACTTCCTTGCCGTCGATATAAAACCTGACCTTGTTGATCGGGGCGAAGTTGTCCGATATGGTCTTCACCATCCCAGTCAGCATGACCCTCGCTTTTTCGGCCCCCAGCGATTTTATCGATTCCAGAAAATCGCCGTTCATGTTGAGATAAAGCCAGTCGCCGCTGTGAAAGAGGTTGAGCTCGCTCGCGCCGGCGCTGAGCATCTTGCCCTCCTTCATGGCGTCCATGTACGCGGCCAGCGCCAGCTTTATCATGTCCTCCCTCAGCGTGTCGGCGCAGCGTATCTGCCGAGTCTTGAAAACGTCCCCGTCTGGAATGGATATGGTGACGGTGACATAGCCATCCCGAGCCGCCTGCGGCGCGGCGTCGCCCGAAACTGCGGCGGGGGTCGAGCCCCGCGCCTGCTGCCCCTGCCCGGCCTGGGTCAGAAGCGTCTCGGCCTCCTGCGGGGTCACGACCAGATTCGGCGGCGTGCGCGGCACCCCCTCGGTCGCGGCCTTGTTGTCGAGCCACTTGAACGCGAGCGACGTGGCGCCGTATCCTATCGCGAAAAAGATGACGACCAGCGAGGACCATGCGAGAAGCCTGAATATGAACGGCGCCCGATTGGGAGCCTCGTCCTCCTCGTCTTCCTCCCACTCCCCTCTTTCGATCATCTCCCGCTTCTCGCGGGGCGACGGTTCGTCGCTGCTCTTCCATTTCCTCCTGACCGAAGGTCTCATGTTCTCCCTCCCTCTCCCAGTCTTTTGCTCAGGTAATCCGATATCCCCGACGCGAGCGCGTCCATCATTTTCTTCCTGCTGGCTTGCGAATTGAGCATTTTCGCGTCGCCAGCATCCGTTATGTATCCCATCTCAACGAGCAGGGCCGGCATCCCGGCGCCTCTTAAAACGAAAAACGGCGCCTGGCGGACCTTGCGTATCCTGAAATTGGCGGAGGCTATCTTGCCGTAAAGAAACTCCGCGAGGTTCGTGCTTTCGCTTATCTTGTCGCTCTGCTGCATGTCGCCCAGTATCTTCAAAAGGAGGCGGGTCCTCTTGTCGGCGGCCTCGTCTACCTCCGTCGAGCTTTCCGCGCCGCCGCTGAGCTCCCTGTTTTCGATTATCGCCAGGTTCAAAGCGTCCTGGTCAGTCTGCTCGGCCATCAGGTACAGCTCTGTCCCAGACGCGCGCTGCCCTTTCGGCAACGCGTTGCAATGCAGGCTGATGAACACGTCCGCATCGGTGTTGTTGGCTATCTCGGTACGCTCGGCGAGCTTGAGGTACCTGTCGTCCTGCCTCGTGAGCTTCACGTCGATGCCGAGCGCCTTCAGGCTTATGCCGAGCTGCAGGGCGGCGAGCAGGTTCATGTCCTTCTCCTTCAGGCCGTTGCCGACCGCGCCGCCGTCGTGTCCGCCGTGCCCGGCGTCAACGACGACGAGGAATTTCTTCTTCGCCGGAGGGGGCGTGCGTTTTGGGTTGGTCTCGATCGTGCCGCGCGGAGGTACCGCCCCGTCCTCGGGCGGCGCGGCGCCACCCCCTGAAACAGCCGGGGTTGGCTCGGCGCTGGGCCCGTCGAAATAAAAGTCGACCACATACCTGTAGGGGTCGGCCACCCAGAATCCCTTGACCGCCCCGGGCAGGCGCGCGAAGGTCAGCACGGCGTCGGCGCCCTCCTGACGGG
Organism: Synergistaceae bacterium; assembly: GCA_031274465.1. Classification (GTDB taxonomy): domain Bacteria; phylum Synergistota; class Synergistia; order Synergistales; family Synergistaceae; genus JAIRKI01. The sequence continues at coordinate 8,340 of JAISQC010000112.1, forward strand.
ACGACACCGACAGGGAAGGCCACGGGCTCCTGCCGGTCACGTCGCCCGCCCTGACATTTTTGAATACGACCTCCACCCTGTCCTGATATTCCCTAAGAGTGGCTTCGGCGCGGTCGGATATGTCGATGACGGCCCTGTATGCGTCGGTCTGCTCGCCCCACCTGACCCGCGAGACGATAATTTCAGACGAAGCGGGAGCAGCGGTCGAGACGGGCGGCGGCGCTGGCGGCGGGCTTATTGGGGGGGCGACTGGGGCGTTTTTCGGCGCCTGCGGCTGCGCCCTGGCGCCGGCCTCCACGAGTTTTATGTCGGAAGGGCGGGAGACGCTCGACAGAAACCAGCTGATGGCCTCCATGCAGGAGGCGGCCTCGCCCCACCAGTGGGTGCCGTCGTATGACACCGCCACCGCGAGGGGGCTGACAGAGCCGTTGACCCTGGCCGCGCCCGAACCGTTCCAGAATTCGATCTTTTTGCCCGAATACGTCACGACGAAACCGCCTGCGGCGGGAGAGGGGGCAAACGCGAGGCGGGACATCACCTCTTCGAGCGCCACGAACCTCATGCCGTTTCTGTCCTCCACGGTAACGGAGCCCCTCTTGACGTTCCCCTGCAGCAGGTCCATCTCCATCGCGGACGACGAGGCTGCCAGCAGCGAAACAAAAATAAGGGCCAGGGCAATCGATTTGCAGAAACGTCTATTCTCCGGCAATCGCTACATCCTCCACGAGCAAGGTCGGCGCACCTATTGAGCCGAAAAACTTCAGATCGTTGCCGACGGCGGCGATTTTTTTCAAAAAACCTATGAGGTTGTCAGCTATAGTCACCCCAGCTACGGGACCGGCGAACTCGCCGTTTTCGACGAATACTCCCTTCGCCCCGAGCGAAAAATCTCCGCTGACTGGGTTTATAGTGTGAAGGCCCATCAGCTCCATGACGAGGAAGCCGCGACTTACGCGCCTCGCCAGGGATTCCGGCGAGTCGGGGCCCGGCTGGAGCACGAGGTTGGACGCGCCGACGTCCGGCAGGCTCGACAGGCCGCGAGAGGCGTTTCCGGTGGACCTCTCCCCATCCTTCGCCGCGTGCTGGAGGTTGTAAAGGTACGCGCTCGCAACCCCCGAATCTATCAGCACCGTCCTGCCGGTCGGGACGCCTTCCGAATCGTACGACGCGGACGCGGCCCGCCTTGGCAGCCTCGCGTCGTCAACCAGCGTTATGGGGCCGGCGACGGCCTGCCCCAAGCGCCCTGCCATCAGGGATCGCCCCTTGTGCACCTCCGACGCGCAAAACATGTCCCCGATCTCGCAGACTATGGAAGCGGAGGTCTCGGGTTCCAGCAAAAGCGTGTATTTCCCGGTCGGCAGAGGTTTCCCGCCCAATATCATGAGAGTCCTGTCTACCGCCTTGCGAGCGGCCTCGTCGAGGTCGATGTCACCGACGTGCCTCTTGCTCTGGCCATACGAACCGAGCTCGTACGACTCCCCGTCCTTCATCACGACCGTGACCCCGCACGCAACAGAAGTCCCCCGCCTCCATCCTGACAGCCCGGACGTGGACGCGTAAAACGACTCGGCGGCGCCATCAGACCACGAAGCCTCCCGGACCGACAAAACCTTGGGGTCTCTGGCGCGCGCCGCCTCGGTCATCTTGGAGCAGGCCTCATGGCGAAAACCCGCCGTAGCGACGCGATCCAGATTTTCGTCGAACAGCTCGAGCGGCTCGTCGCAACCGGCAAGAGGCCCGGGATGCAGCGACACACCCTCGTCCCTCTCTCCGGCAAGGCAATTTGCGTAACTCCATTCCGCCATTTCGGCGAGGGAGCTTCTGGAGAAATTGTTGGAGGACGCCACTCCCTGACGCCCGTCCCGCCCTATGCAGCGAAGGGAGATGCCGCCAGATACGCCGCAGGAATTTTCCTCCGGGGAACCGTCGAGCAGGCTCAGCGAATGGGATTTGCCGCAGAAAAACAACACGTCCGCCCCAAGCAAATCGCGCTTATCTCCGGCATGGCGCAGAAGAAACTCGGCCGCAGCCTCTATCTCGGGCCTGTCTACATTTGTTGCGCTCAACGCCTCACGCCCCGGCCGCCTTGATTTCTTTCAATATCGCGGCGGCGCGCGACACGGCGCCCCCGTCTATGCCGATATGCGTCACCATGCGAATCCTCCCCTGCCCGGCGGGGCCTATGAGAAGGCCCTTTTTTTTGCATAGGTCTGCGAGGCGCGAGGCGTCGCCGTCCGTTTTGAAATAGACCATGTTGGTCCTCCTCTGAACGAACTCGACGTCGTAGCCGATTTCGGAAAGCGACGAAGCCAGAGCGGAAGCGTTTTTATGGTCATCGGCAAGACGCCCCCTCATGTCCCGGAGCGCGATCAGGCCCGCCGCCGCCGCTATGCCCGATTGCCTCTGGCCGCCGCCCAGCGCCTTCCTGTACCTGCGGGCGCGGTCTATGAAATCGCGGCTGCCGCAGACTATCGAGCCCATCGGCGCCCCAAGCCCCTTGGAGAGGCATATCTGGATCGAGTCCACGCAGCCCGCGTAATCCCTGACGTCGTTGCCGAAAAACGCCACCGCGTCGAATATGCGCGCCCCGTCCACATGAACCTTCATTCCAAAATCATGGGCTATCGAAGCGACGCGCGAGAACGGGCCGACTTCTGCCGGCAACCCGCCGGCGCTGTTGTGCGTGTTTTCCATGGCGAGGAGGGTCGTGTTGGCGTAATGCACGTTGCCTTTCGGCTGGTACGAGGCCCTGATCGATTCCTCGGACGGCAGGCCTGTCGAGTCGTCGAGCGGATAGGGCATCACGCCGGCTATGAACGCCGCGTTGCCGGCCTCGTTCTTCCACGTGTGGGAGCCAACTCCCATGAGAACGCCCTCTCCCCTGGCGCAATGCGACATCAAAGAGACGAGGTTCCCCATGGTCCCAGAGCAAACGTAAAGCGCCCCTTCCATGCCGGTCAGCTCGGCGGCGTAATCCTGAAGCTCGTTTACCGTAGGGTCGTCTCCGTATACGTCATCGCCGACCGCAGCCGACGCCATCGCGTCCCGCATCTCGGCAGTCGGCTGGGTGACCGTGTCACTTCTGAAATCCAGATATTCCAAAAAATTACCTCCTAAAGAAAAAATTAAAGAAAAAATCGAACATTATATTTTTGCTTATTTTGCAAAAATCACAAGGTAACTCCGATGCGGGCCCAAGGAAGAAAGTCGTCCGACACCTGCACGCCCAAGGCCGCGTTCGGGCGGTTTGCGCCGTGGAAATCCGAACCGGCAGTCGGAAAAAGCGAGTGTTTTCCCGCTATGGCCAAATATTTATAAGATTCCTGAGGGGAACAGTGGGATGACACGCACTCTAGCCCCCACAGCCCGTGGCTTTTGAGCTCTTCGAGCAGCTCCCCGAGCCCGCCTTCGTCAAGCCCCGTCAGCGATGGGTGCGCCAGCACGGCAAGCCCCTTCGACTCACGGATTATCTCCACGCACTCGGCGGGCGAAAACCCGTCCCTCGGCACATAAGCTGCTGCGCCTCGGGCGAGGTACCGCGAGAACGCCGACTGCAAGTCGGGGACATAGCCTTTTTCGACCATAATTTTAGCAAAGTGGGGCCGGGCGACGATCTTGCCTCCCGATGCCCCCAGCGCGTCCTCGACGGTCACGCGCAACCCCAATTCCTGAAGGCGCGACGCCATCCGCTCGTTTCTCTGGTTTCTGAAGGACCTGACTTGGCTCAGCGCGTCTTCGAGCGGCTGGAAGCATTCCATGCGATAACCTAGTATATGAACCGTTCTGTCGCATTTCGACGACAGTTCGATGCCAGGCACGGGCCGTATCGAACTGTCCCGGCACAGCGCCCTGAAAGGCGCCCACCCGTCTACCGTATCGTGGTCGGTCAGGGACATGACGGAAATCCCTCTTCTCCGGGCGTTTTGGACTATCTGCCGCACGGTCAGTGTTCCGTCGGAGAATACGCTGTGGACGTGCAGGTCTATTATCTTAATTTTCTTCCTCCAGCAACTGGGTTATGTCGAAAAGCTCCGCAAGGTCCAGCAGGACTATCAGCCTTCCGTCGTCCATCTTGGCTATCCCTATCACGTACTCGGTCCCTATCGAGCCCGCGCTCGACGAGTCATCCGATTCGATGAGTGAGTCCGGGACGCTGCGCACTTCCCTCACGGCATCGACCAGTACGCCGAACTGTATGCCCTCGAACTCCGCCACCACTATGCGTGATTCGCTGGTGTTGCCGGTCTGCGACCCGCCCATTTTGAGCGCGCAGTCGAGCACGGGGATCACGGTGCCCCTCAGGTTTATGACCCCGCGGACGTAATGAGGGGCGTTCGGGACCCTCGTTATCCTCGGCGGGACGTGGACTATCTCCCTCACCAGATTCACGTCGAGGCCGCAGTACTCGCCAACCAAGTCGAACACGAGAAGAGTCCTCTCCTGTTCCATTATCGCGTTTTCGCTTGCGTCTGCATGTTTTTTCGTCTTTTCGGCGGATATTTTGGACATATTACTTACCTCCCACCTGCTGCCATCTTTATTTAACAAATCACAGTGGTATTATTGCACATACAGGAAACACGTTCAAATGCCATATGCAAAATTGCGGTATTTTTACGTAACCCGTACTAGGCGGCACGTTCTATCATATCACCGGCTGCAGGTATTATACATTTATTTTAGCCATTCTTGCACGCCGATGGAACAATTTGATTTGGAGCGACCGCCGCAGTCTTTTTCGCGCGGCCAAGGAGAGTTCGGGCTTGTCGCGCGAGTCAGCGATTGCCGAAAAAATGCAATTTATGGAGGTGTCATAGGTGAAAAGGATTAAAAGATCGTTTGTGTTGTCGGCGGCGATAGCCGCAGTTCTGTCTCTCTCGTGCGGCATTGCGGGAGGCGCCGAAAACTGGCCGATGTTTCGGGGCAACGCCGCCAGAACCGGCGCGGCTTCGGCTGCGCAGCAGCAAAACCCGATACAGGGGAACGAGATATGGAAGGTCACTCTGCAACAGCCCATACAATCCTCGCCCGCCGTCTCCAATGGGGTCGTGTATTTCGGCGCCAACGACGGCGC
>JAISQC010000162.1 GCA_031274465.1 Synergistaceae bacterium
TTTTCGCGACGAGCTCGATCATCTCGCCGATGGCCGAAACGTCCAGGCGCTCCCGGGCCATCGAGGAAAAAGCCCTTTCAAAATTATAAGCCGCCACCGCCACTCACTCCCACTGGATATGTCTTATATGCTCGCCGCGCCGTACAGGGCGGCTTCGTTGCCCAGCTTGGATATCCGCAGGTCCAGCGTCTTCTTGAAAGGGCGCGACAGGTAGGGCACCGCTCGCTCGCGCAGAGCCTCACCGATGCCGGGGGCTTTGCTCATGCCGCCGCCAATTATCACCATCGCAGGGTCCAGCAGGTGGCATGTGGATGCTATGGTGCGCGCCATCGCGTCCAAAGTCGTCTCTATCACCTCGTCAGCTTCGAAGGCGCCCCTCAAGGCCCAGAGCTCGCCGAAATCCGCAGGCAGCCCTTTGGCGGCGGCGCGCGCGCTCGTCCCATCTGCGGCGGCAAGCGTCTCGGAATGCCCAATGCCCCCGCATCCGCAAGGCGCGCTCCCCTGCACTACGAGGTGCCCCCCTTCGCCAGCCATCCCATGCGAGCCGGTCAAAAGCGCTCCTCCGGTGACGATGCCGCAGCCTATCCCTGTGCCCATCGTGAACGTCACGAAATCGCGGACCCCTATGGCCTCCCCCGCGCTTCCTTCGCCAATGGCGTAGCAGTTGGCGTCGTTTTCGATCCTCACGCGCAAGTTCAGCCCTTTTCGGCGCAACGCGTCGCCCAGCGCTTCGGACACATCTAGGTCATCCCATTCGAGCGGGAAGTTGGGCAATTTTAAGGAATGACGCCTGGACGCGTCTATCATGCCTGGTATGGCCACCCCAACCGCCGCCACATCGACGCCCTCGGACAAGCGGGCGATCACGTCCGCCATGGCGTCCATCACGCGCGAAACACTGCGGCCGGGCGGGGTGCCCTCGGAGACTTTCCTCACGATGCGGGGAGGCGAGCCGCCGAACTCATCTGAGACGAGAGCCGCTATCAGAGTGTGCCCGCCGAGATCTATCCCAATATTCATGGCCTTCCTCCTAGACGTTGAACCGTATCTCTATTATGTCCCCGTCCCTCACCCTGTAGTCACGGCCCTCCACCCGCAGAACCCCCTCGTCCCGGCAGTTTGCGTAAGAGTCGCCGTACTTCGTATAGTCTTCGTAGCCCACGACCTGCGCCCTGATGAACCCTCTGGCCAGATCCGTGTGGATGGCCCCGGCCGCGTCTACCGCCGACTCCCCGTCGCGGATCGTCCACGCCTTGACCTCGTCTGGGCCGCAGGTGAAAAAGCTTATCAGGCCAAGAGCCTCGTACGCCAGGGAGATCAGCCGCTCGCGCCCCGGGCGGGTTATCGGGAGCCCCTCGGTGAACTCGGCTGCCTCCTCCGGGGACAGCTCGGTCAAGTCCATTTCCAGTCGGCCGTATATCTGAATGCAAGGCAGGGACGCGTCTTCGATCTTTTTTTTGAGGGCTTGCGCGTTCGGCGCGGCTTCCAAGTCGGCTTGGGTTTCATCGAGGTTGAGCACGATTATCTGGGGTTTGGCGGTGAGAAACGTAAAACCGCGGATAGCGCGCCGCTCGGCGGGCTTCAGGTCGAGGCTGCGGATGGGAAGCTCTTCCATGAGGCATTCGCGGCAGCGTCCCAAGAGGACGCGCTCCGCCTCCTCCTCGGGGGTCAGCTTCTTTTTTCCCGATAATCGGCCCATTCTGTTTTCGACCACCGACAGATCCCGGAAGACCAGCTCCATGTCGAGTATCTCCCAATCGCGCACCGGGTCCACGCTCCCCTCGGGGTGCATGACAGCGCTGTTGTCAAAGCATCTGATGACGTGTATCAGCGCGTCTGCGTCCGCCGCGAACGACAGGAACGCGTTGCCAAGCCCCTCCCCTTTGCCGGCGCCGCGCGAAACCCCGGCCAGGTCTACGAACTCCACCTGAGCCGGGGTGATCTTTTGGGGCTTATGCGCTTCAGCCAGCCTGGCGAAACGGGCGTCGGGGACATCGACGACTGCCCTGTTGGGGTCGGTTTTGCCTCCGGGGTAGGGCTTTACTTCGGCGCCTGATGAAGTGATGACGTTAAAGATCGTGCTCTTCCCGCTCAGAGGAAGGCCGACTATCCCACAGTGAAGCATGAATCAGCACTCCTTTGGATCTGGTTGTTTTTGTAATAATACATAAATAATGCTTTCATTATATCATGTGTCTAAAAATTCCAGGCATTACGCCGATCATAGTGTATAATCAATGATGTTATTCGCGCCCTAACGGCAGCAGCGAATTAAGGTGGTGGGTTTTGCATATGAGATGGCTGTTTTTCCCCCCTGTTTTGTCATTTCCCCTTTTGCTGCTATCTGCTATCTTCCACGACAGAACTTCGGCGGCGCACATCCCAGAGACTATCTGGGGAATGACGGTTGCCGCTTACGTATGCCTGTGCGCATTGTCCCTATTCCACATCATGAAGGGCGACGACAGGTACGACTCCGGCATATCCTCCCTCACTCAGGGATTGCTCCTGTCCGTGATGTCTTTGCAGTTCGGCGTCACTTTCATGGCGTGGATAGGGCTGGTCCTCTTTCTCATAGGGCTGGCGATGACGTTCTTCTACGCTACGAGGCGGAGCGCGGAGGTCATGCCCAGCTTCGAGGCGGCGCCGCAGGACGACGGCGGGGCCGCAGCCCGCATCGACTCGCTTATAGAAAAACTCGGCCTTCCGATATGCTACACCGACAGCAAAGGGGTAATAGCCGGAGCAACCGCTTTTTTCTGCGAAGCGCTGGGCAAAGAGCCGGATAGCGTAATCGGTTCGATGATAAGCGATATCCTGCCGATCGACAGCGAGGAGGTCGTGCTCGAAACTGGTAAGTGGTGGCTGAGGCAGGAAAAGGACGGCGCGCGCTATTACTTCTCCCTGCGCCCGACGCAAGACTACAAACCCGAGCAGGCGACCGTGGTGAGCGCTCCGCCGGATGCAAGATCCATCTACGAACAGACGACCGGGCTTTACACGGACGATTACCGCAAGATAAGGGGGCCGGAGGAGGTAAGCAGGGCCCAGCGCTACAAGCGCCCTCTCTCTGGGTTGCTGTTATCGCTTTCGTTCGAGCCATCGAACGACGTAAAGCTTACCGGCGACCAGGTTGCAATGCTGGACAACGCGTTCAAAACAAGGGTGCAGGCGGCGCTGCGAACTACGGACTGCGGCTTCCTGATGGCAGACGGCCGCGTTCAGGTATTGCTCCCGGAGACGCCGCAGGCAGGCGCCAAGACGCTGCTAGGACGCATAACGACCATGCCGCAGGATATTTTCGACGAGGAGATAAGGACCGCCGTCAACCCGAGAGTGAGAGGCGGCATGTTTTTCTACAACGGCGCGAGCAGGATGGAATACGGCATATTCTCCGCAGCGCTGGAGGAAGCGTTCCTCAAGGGCAGGGAAGGCGTGGACCACACGGCAAGCCAGGCGGCGTAAACATCATGGGCGGGCTATACTCTCCCTGATCCTATCTGCGTCCCCTTGGCGGGGTATCCCCGCTATGAACTTCTCCCGCCCTCTCGCCAAAACCTGAAGGGCGCCTTTTTTCGCCTCCGCCCACGCGCCGTAGATCTCGCTCAGTTCGGGGCGAAACAGCGTCATAGCCTGGTTCGCCGACCCCTTCCAGCAAGCTTCCGTTTCTCCGCCCAATTCAAAGGGGCCGTCGATGATCGCCGCGACCAAGCCCGAAACGCCGGGATGCCGCAACGCGATGTTTTCCATTTTATAACCGCTGAAGACCAGAATGTCTCGGACGCCGGCAACGTTCAGGCTTCGCAGAAGGCGCATAAGCGCCTCCGGCTGATCAAAGGGCTCGCCTCCCGAAACGGTCAGCCCGTCAGCGCGCCCGGACTCAAAGAAGCCCTCGATGATGCAGGCCAGCCGATCCGTCGCAATCGATTCCCCGCCGCCCGGAGGCCACGTTTCCCTGGACATACATCCCTCGCAGCGTATCGAGCAGCCCTGCACCCAAAGCCCGACCCTCCTGCCCGGGCCGAGGGCGAGCACGGGGCAATGCAGGAGGTGAAACCTCATCTCATCTCCGCCCATGGCATTTCACGAGCTTCAGGGCCCGTTGAAACGCGAGACCGCCTCCGCGAAAACGTGCGTCATCAGGCGCAGAGACTCGAGCGGCACATACTCGTCTGGCTGGTGCGCGGTCTCGTCTTCTCCCGGAAAGAGCGCCCCGAAGGAGACCGAATTCGGCAACGCCTTGCAGTAAGTCCCCCCGCCCATCGACATCGGCGAGCCGCTCTCCCCTGTCACCGCCTCATAGGCACCGAGCAGCGTCTCGACCAGCTCGCTGTCGGGGGAGACGAAAAGCGGCGGCGAATGCCTCGATATTTCCATCTCCCATCCAATGGCGTCCGCAGATTTTTGGAGTGCGCCAATTATAAAATCGCCGCTCGCCGTCACCGGGTAGCGTATGTCGCACTTCACGGAGAGGACCGCCCCGTCAAGCGAGATCGCCCCCAAGTTGCACGTAAGACGCCCGGACACGTCATCGGAGCACGCGACCCCGAGAGTGGCGCCGTCCACCTCCATTTTAAACAACCCCCCCAGCTTGACCAGCTCGGCATGCAGCTCCGGCGGGCCGAAGTCGAGCGACGTGACGAGGCCGAGGAATTTTTGAATGGCGTTCTCCCCCGTCTCCGGCGCCATCGCGTGCGCGGACCTTCCAGGCACATGAGCCAAAACCCCGGCGCCGGTGTCGAGGACCGTGGCCCCGGTTGGCATCAGGACGCGCTCCAAGTTCGCAGCCGACGCATTTCGAAAGAGCAGCGCAAGGTCGTCCGGCACTATGTTGAACCTGTCCCCTCCGCTGATGCCCGCCAGCTCCGGAAGGCCCATCGAGTCCATCCTGGAGATCTTCTTGCTCATTACCACGTTCATTATCCCCTTCTCGGCGTTGACCACCGGGAACATGGCGTCGGGCGAGAAACTCATCGCCGGAATATCCTCGGTCTTTTTATAACGCTCGATGCACCGAAATCCGCTCTCCTCGTCCAGCCCTACGATGAGGCGAAACCTGCGGCGCAATGGGACGCCCGAATCCAAAAGCGCTTTTAGCGCGTAAAGGGCCGACACGGCCGGCCCCTTGTCGTCGCTCGCCCCCCGGCCATAGAGCAGCCCGCCCTCTATCGCCGCCCCGAAAGGCGGGCGCTTCCAGTTGGACGCGTTGCCGACTGGCATCACATCGAGATGCGCGAGCACCCCAAATAGCTCGCCGCTGCCAATCTCCGCGTACCCGACCATATTGTCGATGTTTGCGGTTTTAAAGCCCAGCTCCTCCGCTATTCCCAAAAATTTTTCGAGCGCGGCGGTGACATCGGGGCCAAAGGGATGGAGCTGCGAAACAGAGCCTTCGTCCAGCACGCTCGGCACCCGAATCACCTCGGACAGGCTCGAGACCAAATCGTCGAAATTCGCGTCCACCAAATCGTGGATGCTCCCACGCGCGCGGTTTTGCATGACAACGCCTCCTGAAAAATATTTTGCGTCCTCAATTATGACAATTCGCTTCCAACTGTCAATATCGACAGCAACGCACTAAAACGCAGACAGGACCTTCAGTACGAGAAATCGTTGAAATTACAGCCTTTAATGGAACTATGTTACGTGTTGCACGGGACTTCGGGCAATAACGACAAGGCATGGTGTTACATCTCCAATGAAGAGCATTACAAATGTGAAAAAACGCGAGTTTTCATGCCGAAATACTTGCTTCAGAACGATTAAATGTATAATCGTTATTATAACTTCTGATAATTCGTTTCTATCCGAACAAGCGGAGGGGGAATTAGCGAGGACTTTACACTTGCCGAACTACTCGACATCATCAAGGAGAAATCGGCCGCAATTGTCACAGCGGTGGACAGATTGGAAACCCTGATAGGAGATATTGACGAATGACGGATGATTCTGTTTTCAAAGAAGCGATTATCGCTATCAAAGACGCCATCGTCCGCTCCCGTTATCAGGCGGCAACGCTTGTAAACAAAGAACTGTTGTCGCTTTATTACGGCGTCGGCAAATATGTTTCGGAGAACTCTCGTGACGGTTATTGGGGACAGGGAGCAATAAAGCGGATTTCCGAATCCTTGCAGCGGGAATTGCCGGGGCTGCGCGGATTTTCGGAATCGTCAATCAAACGTATGCGACAATTTTATGAAGAATGGCAGCCTATTTTTGGAAATCGCCCGACGCTATCGGGCGAATTGAGTGGGATGATAAATCGCCCGATGTCATCGGGCGAAATGGGTAAAGATGCAAATCGTCCGTTGATAATGGGCGATTTACCGCCAATCATAGACTTGAATTTATTGTCAATTCAAGCCGCAGGTGTGAATATTCCGCAATTTTCCGATTATGATTTTTTTCGGATTGGATTTTATCATCATTCAGAAATACTGGCAAAA
>JAISQC010000216.1 GCA_031274465.1 Synergistaceae bacterium
AAAAAGAAGTCCATTTTGAACTTCGTGAGAAGAGTATTCAGGGTGCAGGACGACGATATGAGCCCAGGTATAAAGGAGGAATGGAGAATGAAGGCGATCCCGATAGAGGAAGCCGCAAAGGAAGTATGGATACGGCACGCGACGGAAGAAGGAATAGAAAGAGGCATGGAAGCCGAGAAGGTTGAGGTAGCACGTTCTATGCGCGCTGACGGGCTTTCCGTTGAGGCGATTAAAAAGTACACTGGATTGCCTGAGAGCAAAATTTTAGGGCTTTAAGAAGAATCCGCTTCACCCTACGCATCGAATTTTAAACGGCGGGAGTGCTAAGGAAACACTGATTTAATGTTCTTTGCGGCGAAATGGAGCAGATCCGTTCCCCGTCAAAGCGGTTGTCGTGAAAATGACCGCAGGCGTAGCAGAGCTACGTCGAGAACCATTTTTATGGCAAACGCGCAGAGGGGGGACGAATATGCCCATTGCAGCCAAAAGGTTGTTTATTCAGCGTTTCCTTAGATGCTTAAGGAGACTCTGATTTGGGGATTACGATCACATCGTTCTGAATGAGGAAGCGCAGATCACATGAGCTTGCGGCCATTTACGATGACTGCGGATAGCCTACCAAGAGACTACGTCGCTAGCGCTTGCCTTTGATGTTTTGCGTTCAGCCGTTTTTGCCGGAGACGAAATCTTTTTTTATTTTCTCCCTGACGCCGGGATCCGCTACGATCCTGTACAGCGACAGGGCCATTGCCTTCGACGCTTTTATCATGCCGCAGACGCCCTCCTCTGATCTGGACGCCTCTGCGGAGTCCCCGCTGTGCCAGTTGGTTCCCAGCGGGGCTATTCTAAAATCCAGATGGACGAGCGGAAATTCGAGGCCGACGTTGCCGGCGTCGGTCGAACCGAACGAGTCGTAATCGATGAACTCATCCCTGGCAACGCCGGCGATGCCGGCGCATTCCTCCACCAGCGCGTAAAACGCCGGAGCTTTTATCGGGGAATACCACGGAAAATCCCACTCGTACTCGTACGTCGTGTCGGTTATGAGAGAAGCGCCCCTTATTATGTCGTCCACCCTTTTTTTTATACGCTCGAGCTCGTCGGGATATTCCGAACGGACGTAAATATTCACGCTGGCGAAATCGGGCACTATGTTTGGGGCCTCGCCTCCGTTCGTTATGACGTAGTGCAGTCTGCTTCCGTCCCTCACGTGCTCCCTCAGGAACTCTATGCCGTTACAGAACACGAGGACCGCGTCAAGGGCGCTCCGACCCCGCTCCGGCTCGCTGGACGCGTGAGACGGCGCTCCCCTGAAAACTATGCCGCCGCCCTTCGGCTGCACTATGGACAGGAAACGGGAGCCCGTGTTCCACCTGTCGCTCGGATGTGCCATTATTACCGCGTCCAGGTTCCCGAAATGTCCGGCGTGCAGTATCTCCGTCTTGCCGGGCGCGCCGCCCTCTTCCGCCGGAGTCCCCATCACCACGAGCCGCCCGGGGATTTTGTCGAAGACGGAGCGCAACGCCAGCGCGGCGCTGAGCCCCGCCGCAGCAATCAGGTTATGCCCGCAGGAATGCCCGTTCGGTAGCGCGTCGTACTCCAGCATTATGCCAACTGAGGGACCGCCGTCATCTCCGAGCGTGGCTTTGAACGCCGTCGGCATGTCGCACGCCGCTCCGGTGCCCGGTGATTTGCCGACCAGCCCACGCTCTACCGCGAAACCGCCGCGCTCCAGCTCGTCCATCAGCATAGCCGATGACTCAAACTCCTTCCCGCCGAGCTCGGCCAATTCCCATATTTTGTCGGCGATCTCCTTCATGCGGCCTCGCTGTTCGTCAACGCTCTCCAGAATTTTTTGCGTCAGATCCTCCATGGCGTTATCAGATTCCTCCCAATCATGGCATTCGTTCGATTTTGAAAAATTTTCGCCGTCAGTCCCTGAGCTTCGGGTCGAGGGCGTCTCGCAGGGCGTCCCCGACGAAGTTGAGCGCGAGTATCGTTATCACTATGGCAAGCCCGGGGAAGAGCGTCATATACGAGTAGTCCCGGATATAAGTCCTGCCGCCCGACAGCATGCCGCCCCACTCCGGAGTGGGCGGCTGGATGCCGAGGCCGATGAACGAGAGAGCCGCCGCGTACAGTATGCCGTCCGCCACGCCCAACGTGCCCTGGACGATTATCGGGGCAAGGCAATTGGGTATCACATGCCTCAAAAGGATGCGGACGCTGGACGAGCCTATGGCCCTCGACGCCTCTATGAATTCCTGTTCCCTTATGGAGAGGACGGAACCTCGCAGGATGCGGGCGTAATACGGGATCGAAGACACCCCGACCGCTAGCATCATGTTGAAAAGGCCGGGGCCCAGCGACGCGGCGATTGCGATGGCGAAGAGTATCGACGGTATCGCCAGCAGGACGTCGACGACCCGCATGACGAGTTCGTCCACGATCCCGCCGTAAAAGCCCGATACCGCGCCCAACATGCCGCCGAAGAACATGCCGATGCTGACGGACACGATGCCGACCGTCACGGAGATTCGAGTCGCGTATATCACCCGGCTGAAGACGTCCCTCCCGAACTCGTCCGTCCCAAAAACATGCTTGGCGCTGGGCCACTCCAGAGTCGCCAGCAGGTCCTGCTCGTCGTATTCATAAGGCGCTATCGCGGGCGCCGAAATCGCGATGACGAGCAGCGCGGCCAGGATGCAAAGGCCTATGGACGCCATCCGGTTTCGGAAAAAAACGTGCGCGAAGTCCCGCAAGCGCGAGTTCTCAACGGAAGCGCCCTCGTCGTGGCCCGCCGCAGTTTCGCTTCCTTCATTCATTTCCTTATCGTCACCATCTTCCTGCGGCCCGCCCTCCTGTATTGCGCCTTTATCCTCGGATCCGCGTAGGCGTAGAGGATGTCCACGAAGAGGTTCACCACGCTGAACGCAAACGCCGTGTACATGACGCCTCCCTGCACGAGCGGGTAATCCCTCATTTTTATGCCGTCAACCATCAGCCGGCCCACCCCATGGATAGAGAAGACGGACTCCGTGAGGACCGCGCCACCGAGCGCCACCCCAAATTGAAGGCCGATTATCGTGATTATCGGGATGAGCGCGTTGAGCAGAGCGTGGCGCCTTATGATGACCGACTCCTTCTGTCCCTTCGCGCGCGCCATCTTTATGTAATCCTGCTTTATGACCTCGAGCATGCTCGATCTCGTCATGCGCACTACGACAGCCATCGACGGCATCGCCACGGCCACGCACGGCAAAACCATGGACATCGGCGTGTCGAAGCCGGACGACGGGAACCAGCCGAGGTGAACCGAGAAAAACAGTATCAGCAGCAACCCGAGCCAGAACACCGGCATGGCTGTCGCGATCATGGCAAGCAGCATCACTGTGTTGTCCAGCAGGGAGTACTGTTTGATGGCTGAGATGATGCCCACCGGAACCCCGACGACCGTGAGCAGCAGGATGGACCAGAACGCGAGCTTCAAGGTCTGCGGGAAGGCGGCCATTATCTCTCTGGTCACAGGCGCCCTGGTCACGTACGTGCGGCCGAGGTCGCCGCGCAAAAAGACGTTGTACAGGTAGCGCCCAAACTGGGCCACAAACGGATCGTCAAGCCCCATCTCGGTCCTGAGGGCTCTGACCGTCTCCGGGGTCGCCTGCGTTCCAAGGATGATCCTGGCCGGGTCGCCCGGCGTGAGGTAAAGGAGCAGGAATATCACGAACGCCACACCGACCAGGACCGGAATGAGCATCAACAGCCGACGGATCACATACCTAAACAGGGCAGTCCCTCCGCTACTCTATCGACACCAACGCCAGATCGAAAAGGGCGAGAGGACTCGGTTGGAGGCCCTTCACGTTCGACCTCATCGCTATGAGTTCCTCGCCCGAGTTCGTTATTATCACGACGTACTGGTCGTTTATGCGCTTCTGGACGTCTTTGTAGATCGACGCTCGCTCTGCCTCGTCGAGCGTCGTGCGCCCCGCTTCGAGAAGCCTGTCTACCTCCGGGTCGCGCAGGCGGACCCAGTTGTAGCCTGCGCCGATCTCGCTGCTGTGATACGCGCCGTACACGGCCTCGTCCGGATCGAAGATGCTGCACGACCATCCCCCGCTGCACAGGTCATAGTTGCCGTTGACCAGCTCGTCGAGGTAAACGCCCCACTCTATCACCTTTATCTCGGATTCGATGCCCACGTTTTTCAACATGCTCTGGGCGATCGTCATCGTGTCGATGCGCTCCTTGTTCTCGTTGCTCACCAACACGAGCTTCAGGCCCTTCTCGTACCCGGCCTCGGCCAGCAGTTTTTTGGCTTTTTCCGGGTCGTATTCGTGCTCGGGGGCCGTCTCGTCGTAGAACGGCAAGGACATGGGGATCACGGTCCGGCCAACGTAGCCGACGCCGCGATAAACCACTTTGTTGAGGGCGGCGCTGTCGATGGCGAGCGAAATGGCCTGCCTGACTCTGATGTCATTCAGGGCCGGGCGCTCGATGTTCATCCCGATAGTGTATACCGAGGTATCCTTGTTGCGGAGCAGAGTGAGCGACGGGTCATCCTCTATCCGCTTGAGGTCGAGGGGCAGGATCGAGAAGCCGATGTCGATCCCTCCGGTCTCCAGCTCTATGGTCCTGTTGGTTGCCTCCGTTATCGCCCGCACCACGACGTTTTTTACATGCGCCTTCTGGCCCCAGTAATCGTCGTTGCGGACGAGAGTTATCCTGTCTCCCTTGACCCAGCTCTCGAACTTGTATGGGCCGGTGCCGACAGGTTTCGTGCCGTAGTCGGCGCCGGCTTCCCTCACCGCTTTCTCGTTCAGGATGCAGGCGCCGCCGACGTGGGCCATATAAGCCAGGAACGTGGCGTCTGGCTGTTTTATCTTTATTATTATCGTATCGTCGTCGATGACTTGGATGCCGTCAGGGTCGATGTTGGAGACCACGTAGTTTATGTTCGCCCCCTCGTTGATCGCCCTCAGGAATGTAAATTTGACGTCCGAAGCGCGAAGGGTCTCGCCGTTGTGGAACTTCACGTTTTTGCGAAGCGTGAATTTGTACGTCAGATCGTCGATCTTCTCTACCTTCTCGGCCAGGTGCGGCTTCAGGTTACCGTCCGAGTCCGCCTTCATCAGGGGATCGTACACCTGCACCATTATGTTCTGAGATCCGATGTCCGTGGTCACGTGCGGGTCAAGAGACTCCGCGTCGTATTGAAAGCCCACCACCAGCGTGTCCTTCGTCGCGGCAGACGCGGCGTTCGCGGCAACGCACAAAGCTATGACCGATATCGCGAGTATTATTTTTTTCACCTTGATACCCCTCCTGGCTTTATTTTATTTGATCTTGCGGAGCGTATGTGCCCTGATATCGGCCCCCTCTCGCAAAGACGTGGCACGCCACGCTATGGCCGGGCTTGAACTCCGCAAGCTCCGGCTGTTCCAGCTCGCAGATATCCTCCCTGCGCGAGCAGCGGGGAGAGAACCTGCACCCTGGCGGCAAATCGATGGGGCTTGGCACCTCGCCTTCCAGCAGTATTCGATCCTTGCGGGCCCCGGGCTGCGGTATCGGGATCGCCGAGAGCAGGGCCTGGGTGTAGGGATGCGCCGGTTCGTCGAAGATGCTTTCGTAATCCGCAAGCTCTACGATCTTGCCGAGGTACATCACGGCGATTCGGTCCGAGACGTGTTTCACAACGCTCATGTTGTGGGATATGAAAAGATAAGTGTAATTCGCCTCCCTCTTGAGCGCGGACAGCAAGTTCAATATCTGTGCCTGTATGCAGACGTCAAGCGCCGAGACCGGCTCGTCGAGGACGATGAACTCGGGGTCCAGCGCGAGCGCCCTGGCGACGCCGATGCGCTGCCTCCTGCCGCCGTCGAGCTCGTGCGGGAACGCGTTATGCAGCCTTCTGGCCAGGCCCACCATGTCCATCAGTTTCATGACCCGGCTT
Source organism: Synergistaceae bacterium (assembly GCA_031274465.1). Taxonomy (GTDB): domain Bacteria; phylum Synergistota; class Synergistia; order Synergistales; family Synergistaceae; genus JAIRKI01. The sequence goes on from JAISQC010000216.1 coordinate 5,954, forward strand.
TTCATATCAGACGCGCTCGAGCAGACCTTATGGACTATCAGCGGTTCGGCTATGAGATCGGCGATATTCAGGCGGGGGTTGAGGCTCGAGTAAGGGTCCTGGAACACTATCTGCATCCTCTTGCGCATCTGCTTCATTTGGGCGCCGTTTAGGCTGAATATATCTTTCCCGCCAAACCAGGCGCTGCCATCCGTGGCCTCGACAAGCCTTATCAGCACTCTGCCGAGCGTAGACTTGCCGCAGCCCGATTCTCCCACTAGGCCCAGCGTCTCTCCCTTTTTTATCGTGAAGCTGACGTCGTCTATGGCGTGCAGCGGCCCCTGTTTCGTGTCAAAAATCTTTTTGATGTTTCTTACGTCGAGCAGGGCGTCAGTATCAGTCATGATCAGCGTCGGCCCCCAAGCGTGACGGGACATGCCGAGTAATGCCCCTCTCCGGCTTCGAGCGGCGCACGGATGCCGCTCGAACATTCGGGCACCGCCAAGCCGCAGCGCGGATGGAACGGACAGCCCGGCGGCAGGTTGGACGGGTCCGGAGTGAGCCCCGGAATGGTCATGAGGTCGCCTTTGCCGCCCGTGATTTTCGGAATGGAGTTAAACAGGCCTCTCGTGTACGGGTGGAGCGGATTGCCAAACAGCTCGGCGGTCGGCGCGTATTCGACGATCCTCCCGGCGTACATGATGGCCGTGTCGTCGCACGACTCCGCGACTATCCCGAGGTCATGGGTCACCAGCAGGAGCGATGTCGAAAATTGCCGCCGCAAGTCCTTCATCAGGCCGAGGACCTGCGCTTGAATCGTGACGTCAAGCGCGGTGGTCGGCTCGTCCGCGATGAGCAGCTCCGGACTGCACGCGAGCGCTATCGCGATGACAACGCGCTGCTTCATCCCGCCCGAGAACTGGTGGGGATAGTCTCCCGCGCGTTCGCGCCTTATGCCGACGAGTTCGAGCATCTCGAGCGCGCGGGAGATCGAATCCCGATGCGAGAGGCCTGAGTGCAGCGCGATCATCTCCGCGATCTGCTCGTCGATTGTGATGACAGGGTTGAGGCTCGTCATGGGGTCTTGAAAGATCATGGCTATCTTGCCGCCCCTGATGCTTCGCATCTCCTCCTCGCCCTTGTCGAGCAAGTTTTCGCCGTTAAACAGTATCTTCCCGGAGACAACCCTGCCCGGCGGGACCGGCAGAAGGCGCATGATCCCCAAGGCCGTGGTCGTTTTTCCAGCTCCGGTCTCTCCGACGAAGCCGAGGGTCTCGCCCCGCTTCAGCCTCAGGTTCAACCCTTCGACGGCGCGCACCGCGCCATTTCGCTTCTCGTAATGAATGACAAGATCCTGAATGTCCAGCAACGCTTCTTCCACGCAAAGACCTCCGAGCTGATGCAACAGGGTTCCGAAAGATGATTAGGAAATTACAATCCGATCCTCGCCACGGTGTCGTCCCATTTTTTCGTCAGCATCTCCGCGCCGTTTTCCTTCACGGTCATCTCGGATTTTACAAAAAAATTGGTTTTGTCGCACGACATGGATGTAACTATGTCCGCTTCCGCCAGCCATCCTTCCCCGCCAATTTTCATCTTCTGATAGAGATTATACTTCGCCGACAAAGGATCGCCGTTTTTTACGGTCAGCTCGCGCTTCAGATTGTGCTCCACCGTTATGCCCACCTCGTCGAAACGGTAGACTCCTTCTCCGAAGACCCCGCCGACTCCGTCTGTGACGCAGGTCCAAGTGTCGGCAAGTATGTCGTACGAGATGGACCTGCCCACGTACCCTTCGCTCAATACCGTCACGGGAGTGAGCGGAGCGCTTTCGGGCTGAGGTATCGGGCCGACGCACTTTTCGCGCTCCGTGAATACCGGCATGAAGAGCGTCCCGGTGGAAAGATCGATAGAAAGCGAGGCTTCCTCCGGCATGGGCCAGAACATCGGCCAGAACGTCGTGGCGAGCGACAGGCGGATTCTGTGTCCGGCAGGGAAACAGTGCGCGATGCAGTCGAGATTGACGCGGGATTTTACTTTTTTCCCTGGCACGAGGGGAACGAACTTATCGTGCCCTTCGAGGTGAGACAGGTTCATCACCCCGTAGCTCACCTGCGTCGCCGCCCCGTCGGGGCTTATGTCCGAAATCTGGGCGAAGAGCATCGCGCACGGCTTGTCGCTTGAAAGCTCGACCTCCAAACGCGGATAGCCGAAAATTTCGACGTCGTCCGGCAGTATCTCGCTGTCGAAGACCATCGCCATGCCGTCGTCCATGCGTTGGTCGCCCGGGCTCTCGCCAGGCACTCCGGCACCCATCCATTCGCCCGAGAGCAGGCCGTGCGCCAGCTGGGTCTTGAGCAAAACCGTCCCGGCGCCGTGCGAAATTTTGTCCGTCAATTTGCCATAATCCAAATGGAGGGGGCACTCTTTTACGAGCTCCGTGGGCCACGAATCGGCTTTTACCCATCGGCCCGGGGAAACGGGCTGAAACGCCGAGGGCCTGACGCAGCCCTCCATCCACGCCTGAACCATCGGAGCGTCCATAGCGTCGTTTGGCGCGCCCTTCAGCCAGCGATCCCACCACCTGACGGCTTCCTGAAGGAAACCGACAGCCGGCGCCGGCGCCCCGTCATGGGCGTAAAGATGGCCCCACGGGCCGATTACGGCACGTCTTGGGACATCCAGATTCTCCATTATCCTAAGGACGGTGTTCGTGTACGAGTCAACCCAACCGTCGAACGCCAGGACGGGACACCGGATGGCCGAATAGTCCTCGCAGATCGAACCGTGTTTCCAATATTCGTCCCGCAGGGGATGATCCATCCAGAGTTTTGGCCAGTGCGGCATTTCCTCCAGGCGCTTTGACCACTTCTCCCGCCACCCGCCGGCATCCAGCTGCGGGTCTATCGGCCTGCTTTGATACGCCAGCATTATCGCCCCCCACCACAGGTTGTCGTTGAGAAGGCAGCCTCCCTTGTAGTGGATGTCGTCGTTGTATCGGTCGTCCGTAAAACCTACCACTATAATAGCTTTCAGCGCCGGAGGACGCCGCGCCGCAACCTGCAGGGAGTTGAAGCCCCCCCACGATTTTCCCATCATGCCGACGTTTCCGTCGCACCACGGCTGGCGGGATATCCATTCGATCACCTCGAGCGCGTCGTCCTGCTCACCCTTGAGGTATTCGTCGCGAAGCAACCCGTCGGACTCGCCGCTGCCCCTCATGTCAACGCGCACCACGGCGTATCCGTGCCCCGATATGTAGCCGTGCATCGGCTCGTCTCTGGAGCGGGTCCCGTCGCGCTTGCGGTAAGGTATGTATTCCAGAACAGCCGGCATCGGTTTTGAGTCCGAGGCTTCTGGCAGCCACATGCGGGCGGCGAGTTTTGTGCCGTCCGTGAGCGGAATCCAGCAGTGCTCTATTTTTTTCACCTTATGCGGAAATTCCGTAACTATGCGTTTTTCGAGTATCCCCTGTTCCTGAAATGCCGTCATGTCACCCGCGCCTCCCGCGCTATTTGCCCTTTTCGCTCAGTTGCTGAGCGGATTTTTCCCGATTGCCGTACATTTTGGTCCAGATAATCGAGAAAACGGCACCGACCGCAGCCAAAACCACCATGCCGGCGAAATATATCTGATAGCCTTTCGTCCCCTCATATGCGTCGAGCACGCGGCCCGCCACAAAAGGACAGAGCACTTCCGGAAGGTAGGCCAGCGTCGAGACAAGCCCTATGGCCGTTCCTGAAAGCTCGATCGGAACGCCTCCTTCTTCCAGCAGGGAGAAAAAAATGCCATAGTTCCCGTACATGGCGAAATATATGAGGACGCAGGCCGCCGTCAGCATAATAATCGACTCCGGTCTTTTGGGCATGAGCAAAATGGCAACCGTCCCGATGCCCATACCCACGAAACCCAGAAAAAGGATGTTGGCCCGCCCGAATTTGTCGGCCAAAAAACCGCCTCCAGTGGATGCCACCGGCCGGCAGTACTGCGCGAGCACCGTGAGAACCGCCGCGAAAACCGCAGATGCTCCGAACGCGCTCGTCGAATATGGCGTAAAGTAATAAAATGACATATTGAACACGTAGCTTGAAAAGAGCAGGACGACAACCATCCATACGGAAGGCATCTTTATGACCCTCACCAGGTCCGCAACCCTGAATTTTCCGGAATTATCCGCAATATCCGCAGCGAGAGATGTTTCCTCCCTGAAAATAAAGAAAATCAATATCCCGGCGAGGATTGCGGCGACTGAGTAGAAAGTTATTATCATTCTGATACCTACGGCATTTCCAAGCCTGGCGCCGATTATCCCAAAAATGGACGTCGCAACGGCCAGATGCAGAGCGTTTACCACGCCTCTGCCTCCTTCGAATATCCCGTAGGCCCGTCCCTGTTCCGCCGCGTTGGCTTGTTGCCTCACGGTTTTTAAAAGCGCAGGCCAGAAGGTCAAAAGCGATGTCACGCCCCACAGCGCGTAAATACCCACAAGCGCGTAAAACGAATTGAACGCCAGATGTCCGATTCCAGCGACGCCTGTTGCAACCAAAGAAAAAACGATCAACTTTTTTGCGGAAAACTTGTCCGCGAAAACTCCCCCTATCAGATATGACAGGAGACCAAGAACCCCGTACGCGCTTCCAAGCGTGCCCATTTGCGTATTGTTCAGATTGTAAACTTGCAGGTACGCATCATAATAATAGAGCCTGAAATAGGGCAGGCCGTATATTGTCGATCCCGAAAATGCGAGCAGCAACAGTCTGAAAAAATTTTTTTTCAGTGCGGGAACCCCCGCAACCCCCCCTACGTCTGTTGTTGTCATTTCTTCCATCTCCCGTCTGCGATAATCGTTCTATGATCAAGAGCTATTGCATGAATATCGAGCAACCCGGCCCCACATCGATTCCGAACATATACCATACAAACAACAATAACAAAAGCCCTATAAGATACGTTATGCTGTATGGCATACAGAGCGAAATCACCGTCCCCAGCCCTACTTTTCTGTCGGGGTCACTATTGTATGTCGCCAATAACCCCATGATTACAGGAACATAATAGTCGACCGGCGAGATTATGTTCGTGCAGGTATCGGCAATTCGATAAGTCACCTGAGTTATTGCGGGTGAAAAGCCCACCATCGCAAACATCGGCACGAAGATAGGCGCCAGAATCAGCCACTTCGCCGTTCCGCTGGTTATAAACAGGTTTATGAATGTAGCGAGCGCGACGAACGCGAGAAGAAGCGGAAACCCGGTAAGGCTTATGGATTCGAGCAGCTCGCCCCCCTTGACACCGACAATAGTTGCAATGTTGCTTTTCGCGAAGAGATCGATGAAAATCGACGCGGGCAGGGCGATGACTATAAAACCTAGCGCGCCCGAAACGCCCTTTTGCATATATTTGGGGACATCGTCCGCATTTTTCATGCTGCCGGAACCCACGCCATAGGCTATCGAAAGGATGAAAAACAAAAAGAAAAGTATCGCTATGATGCTGCTCAGGAATGGTGATCTCGGCAACAAAGCGCCTGAGTCGTTCCTGAAAAGGCCGGTTTTTGGTATGGTCAAAATCAGGATAAGCACGAGATACACGGCACCCGCAAATCCGCAATACTTCAGTCCCTTCGATTCCCCGTCGGTAATTTTGTTCTCATGAAGCGTCTTCGCGTCTATGGCCAAATCGCCCGCGCCAAGGCGCTTTGCCGTGTAATATTTAGTGACCAGCACCGTAAGTGTGGTCACTATCAAACAGGACGCGACCATGAAATAATAATTCATCATCGGATGAACCGGCGCGTTTATGCCAAGCCCAACCGTGACCGAATCGGTTATTCCTGAAAGAAGCGCGTCGGTGCCGGCTATGAAGACATTCGCGGTAAATCCGCCATTAGCGGCCACATAGCCGGATATTACGCCAATCCATGGGTTTAGGCCAAGAGAATTGAAAATTGCTCCAGCTACAGTTGGCACGACAATCACTCCGGCATCCGACGCAAGGTTCGCGTTCACTCCGACGAACGCTATTATAAGCACCAATAACGACGGAGGGGTGGCGAAAATGGTTTTCCTGATAAGCGCGGAAAGCATCCCAGTCTGTTCGAGCATGCCCACTCCGAGCATCATTATCATAACCAGGCCGAGAGGGGCAAAACCGGAATAAACATTGGTGAAGTTCATAAAAAAGCTCTGGATGTTTTCCCTGCTGAGCAGATTGTTCACTTCGACCACGACTTCTTTCGGAGCGGCGCTGGCATCTCTCGCTGCCTGCAAATACGTGACGCTGACACCCGCTTTCGACATAGCGAAAGACAAGGCTATCACAATGCATGACAAGCCGATAAAAAGCCAGAAAGGGTGCGGCAACCTGTTCCCCACTATTTCAATGCCGTTAATAAATTTGTCAAAAGCGGTATTTTTTCTTTCCATCACTTTTTCCATTGGCGTTTTCGCGCCTCCCAGGCAAAAAATTTTGTCGGATCGGATCAAGCCAAACAAATTTTAAATTTAAATAGATTCACCGCCCCCTCTGTGGTTTTTCAATTTTTCAGTTTCAGAAGTTCTCCAACGATCTCAGCCAACAGCTTGATGGACGGAACCATCACCTCCTCGTCGAAGTCGAAGGCATGATGGTGGAACCCTGCGGCAAAATCCGCTCCGAGTCCTATATAGCTTCCTATACCTCCATTTTTTTGCACTCGCCTGAGCATTTCCGCCGCGTCATCGCTGCCGCCCATGCTGCCCTCGAAATGGATTTCGTCGAACCAGTCCACGCGCTGCGCGCATTTCCTTACTATTTCCATGGCGGAATCGTCGGCGGAGGCTGATATGACGGCACCTGTGGGTTCTATTTCCAGCTCGTTTTCGTACATCAGTGCCGCTCCTTTGGCGGCAGACAGCACTTTATTCTGTATGTACTCGGCCACCAGGTCGTTCTGCCCTCTTATATCCACCATCATGAAAGCGGATGACGCGATGGCGTTTCTCACCGTGCCGGCGTTCAGCACTCCGACATTCGCCCTGCAAATACCCTCGCTATGAGGCGCTATGTTATGAATGGCAAGCGCTGCCGAGCAGGCGGCGAGCAGTGCGTTTTTACCGACGTGAGGGTCGCCTACGGGATGCGCGGGTTTGCCGGTGAATTTGAAGTTAAAGCCCCGTGAATCCAAAAAATCCTTGACCCCGCATATCAACCCGTGCGAGCCAAGGGGTCTCCCGTCCAATTTTGTCAGTCCGACATGAATGGCGAAAAAATAATCGACGTCATCCAAAACTCCGGCTTCGACGATCCCTTTTGCCCCGCATCCACCCTCTTCGCCGGGCTGGAATATGAGTTTTATCTTACCGGAGAGGTTGCCTGCGCGCGGCAAAAGAACTTCGGCCAGCCCCAACCCCGTAGCGGTATGTCCGTCGTGCCCGCACGCATGGCAATAACCTTCATTTACTGAACGAAATCCCTCCCGCAGGGGAAAATGCCCTGGATCACGGCTCTCCGTGATGGTGAGCGCATCCATGTACTTTAAATATTCTAAGGAATCGCTAATTACCCTTACATTATTTCACGGGCTGCCATATTTTTCAAGTATAGTTTACTACATGCTTTTCACCCATGCTTTTCAAAAAGCTCTCAGCAAAGGATAATGCGGCATGAAAAATCTTCTTTAAGCATCAGAATGAATATCTCGCACAAGCGTGTCGCGGCACCCGTCCGAGATTGGCTGTTTCTTATTTTTTCGAGGCGAGCCGATCCAAAATCGTCATATAGTCCTCGACGCCCAACGCTCTGGGATTGCTCGCATTGCTCAGGTTTTCGAACGATTTCACCGCTATTTCGCGGAAATCGGGCCTGGCTATGCAAAAAGAGGAAAACGGCGGTATGCCTACTTCGTCGGAGAGTTTTTTCACCGCCGCGACTGCGGCGTCCGCGCCCTCTTCGTCCGATGAAAACCGAAGCCCCATCGCTCGCGCGATGTCGGCGTATTTTTCGGCGCAGCACCCCTTGCTGTACTCCATAACCTCGGGCAGGCAGACCGAGTTGCAGATTCCGTGGGGCAGGTCGAACATGCCGCCGAGCGATTCGGCTATGCAATGAACTGCGGCGACGTCGGAGTGGCTGAACGATATCGCGCCCAGTAGGCTGCCCATCAACATACCGGCCCTTGCCTCAATGTCGGCGCCGTTCGCGACGGCGTTTTTCAGATATTTGGAGATGAGGGTGATGGAGTGCAAAGCAACGGCGTTGCCTATCGGCTCGGCGCATTTTGCGGTATAGCCTTCGATCGCGTGCGTCATCGCGTCCATGCCCGTGGAGGCGGTGAGCAGTTTCGGCATCGAAACGGTGAGTTCCGG
>JAISQC010000249.1 GCA_031274465.1 Synergistaceae bacterium
AGACGAGCGAACCGTCATGCAAAAACCTCCTATTGCGAAACAGACTTCCCTATATATATAGTTTACACTAGAGCAGGGCTAAAAGCACTCCCCCAGTCACTGCGCGAAACTCCCCCTCCACGAGGGGGCCAAAGGTCAAAGGCTGCGGAGCGAAAAGAATTTGCCTCCCCCAATGGGGGAGGACCGCTCTGCGGTGGTGGGGGTGCCCTTGAGGGAGCTAGGGTCAAAAATAAGTGGGCATTGGGGACTGGAAAAATACGTTTAGGAACTGCGATAACCTGACGACCGTCAGCTTGCCAAATACCGCGCCAACGTTGGGATCAGATGTCTTTGACGGCGTGAACGGCCATGTCACTATATACGTGCCGGATCCGTCAACGGCTAACGGGTACGGCCTGAATGGAGCGGGTGATTTCTCGGACGGATGGGAAAGTCTTTTTTCGTCTGGTTTCTTCACGCCTGAGCCGATCCCAGCAGCGCCGGAGCCATCGGCCCCGACTGGCGATAACCCGCCGCCGCCCGCGAGCGGCGGCGGCAGCAGCGGCGGGTGCGACACAGGCGCGGCTGGCTTGATCGGGCTGGCAGGATTGGCAATGGCCGGGCTGAGGGGCGCGGTAGCGAAGGGTAAGCGCGGCTAGGAGAAAAACGGGCTAGCGGGGGGCTGTTTGCCCTCGCTGTACAGCAAGGCGCCTATGCTGTTGACCGGCGACGAGCAACCGGTTCGGGACGGAATCGGTTGCTCTTTATATTATCCGCGTGCCCTAACGCGTCAAGCGGCCATCGGCGATTGATTTATGACTGGTTAGTTGCTGCGCTCATACCACGTATTTCCTAAAACATGTATCGTTGACATATTTCCCCGGATATTTTAAACTATGACCAGTCAGACTAGTTATTGGGAGGTTTTTCTATGATCGCTTGGCAAACCCAAAAAGCAAAAGCGCAATTCAGCGAGCTGATAAAAATGGCGGCAAGCGCGCCGCAGCTTGTGACCTCACACGGGAGGCCGGTTGTCGTTGTGGTATCCGAAAAAGAATATACCCGGCTCGCGACGCCCGCACAGTCCTTCCTCGAATTTATGCAAACCTCGCCTCTGTCCGAAGTCAACCTCGAATTCGGACGCGATCGATCTTTGCCGAGAGACGCTAATTTATGAAATATCTCCTTGATACCTGTGTTTTATCGGAAAGCAGGCGGACGTCAATAAACCCGGGTCTTAGAAAATGGCTTTCGGCCATTCCAAACGCAGCGCTATTCATAAGCGTTCTTTCCATAGGCGAAATTCGAAACGGCATCGAGCGATTGACGGACAGCGAACGCAAAGGCCAGCTTGTTCTGTGGCTGGAATATGAACTTACGTCATGGTTTGAGGATCGCATTCTTCCGCTCGACTTCGACACCCTCAACTGTTGGGGGGAGCTGTGCGCTCATTACCGTACGCTGCCGGCTATCGACAGCCTGCTCGCCGCGACAGCCATTCATCGTCGTTTAACTCTAGTGACTCGGAACGTGAAGGATTTTTGCGATATAGAGGAATTGCAGCTTCTCAATCCTTGGGATGATAATTAAGGAACCGCTCGTCGATTAGCCGTGAGAAAACCAAAAAGAAAACACTGCGTCATTCGATTTGACTTGGGATAAAACAAGATATAAAATTAAATTACATTTATTAATAAATGCTGGATGAATTCGAGTGGCAGGTAACCGATTCTATACGTGCGGTTGAAAAGTTTGCCAACGCTGATGTTTTGTTGGCTGCGTGCGATAAGGAGTGTTGTAAATGGATGGCGCCGATCTTCAGAATATGATGTTGCAGAAACTTCCTCATCTGCCCAACAAGGCGCGGAGGGTGACGGCGTATCTGTTGTCCAATATGCGGCAGGCCGCCTTCAAATCGATAGGGGAGGTGGCGGAGGAGCTTCAGGTCTCCAAGGCGCAGCTCGTCCGGGTGGCGCGCGTTTTGGGCTTCGACGGCTACTCCGAGCTGAAGTCGTGCCTCCAGAAGACCATCCTCGAACAGGTAAACCCGGCGGCCCTCCTGATGCGGGCCGCCAACATGAAGGAAGAGCTGCCCGAGAAGATCCTGCAGGTGGAGCACGCCAATATTGATGACACGTGGACTCAGACCGACATGTCCAGCGTTGCCGAATTCTGCGACATGGCGTGCGAGGCGCGCTCCATCGCCTTCGTGGGCTGGGGGATATCCGCGCTCGTCGCGGAGCTCGCGTACATGAGGTTTTGCGTGATGGGCCTTCCGTCGATGCTGATGAAAAGGGGCAGCCTGTCGATAGTGGAGCAGATGCGCTGCATTTCAAAAGACAGCCTCATCTTCGTCTGCGAGATGCCGAGCTACGCCGTGGACGTCACGGAGGCGGTCGCCGAGGGGCACGAACGCGGCGCGAAGGTTGTGACTATAACCGACAGCCCGGCGGCGCCGGTGTGCCGCTATTCGTCGCTGTCGTTTTTCGTGTCGGCTACGAGCCCCACGTTCGGCAGCAGCATAAT
>JAISQC010000255.1 GCA_031274465.1 Synergistaceae bacterium
ACTCTGGATTTCAATATCGTCTTCCCGTCGATGATCTCCGTTCTCACCGGATAGTCGAAATTTTTACCCGAGCGCAGCATGATGACGCGGGGGTTGTCGTACTGGATTATTTCGGCCTCCATGTCGTCCGGGGCGTCGTGCTTGCCGGAAATTTTCATTATTGTGAACGTCGAATACGCTATGCGCCGGACGGGGCAGACCGGCAGGGTCGCGACGACTGCCGACACGCACTGCTCGACGCTCATGTCGCGCGAGGCCATGGTCGATATGATCTTGGCCGTCAGGGTCGAGAGGATGTTCGCCTTGACCCCGCTGCCCAGGCCGTCGGCCAGCACCACCACGGGTGACTCGTCGCCGACGATTTCGACCCTGTCCCCGCAGAGCTTTTCGCCGTGCTTGTTGAGGCTTCTCCAGCCGATGTCAGTGCAGAAATTGCTCATTGTGGATGGCGTCCTTCAGCCTGGTGAGGGCGATCTGGGTCTCGGCCGCAGTCTCTCCGAGCAGGGAGGCTATCTCCTGCACGGTCCTCATCTGATGCTCGATCACGCTGTCCGTTATGCCTATCGTCTCGCCGCATATCTCCACCTTGCGGGCGCGGCTCAACTCCTCTTCCGTGATGTCGCGCATCAGGACGATTATTATGCTGTGGTCCGGGTCGTGTATGATGCTCTGCATGACGTATTTTTTGTATTCGACGAGATGCGCCCTCTTCTCGTAGACGTTCTCGCCCTTTTCCATCGCGTCCAGTATCGGCAGAGGGTCCAGAACGCAGGCGGCCTCCATGCCTTTGACGTCGGATTCGTCGCGGATGTTCAATATCCTGCACGCCGCCTCGTTCGCCTGCTGTATAGTCAGCGATTCGTCGAGGACTATGATGCCGTTCGGCGTGTTGCGGATGATGTTGTCGGAGAACGACTGCGCACGCTCCTGCAAATACGGGAGGCACATACCGACGTCGGCCTTGCCGAGCAGAACGGCCACGGCCTTGTCGCGGCACGTGTCGTACCCGCAGCTTCCGCAGTTGAGCTCGTCATGCGGCGTCTTTTTGCCCATCGCCCGCAGAGTCTCCTCTATGGCCTGTCGCCCGGGGAATATCTTCCGCACCGGCATGGGCGCGAAGCTCTGGCGCAGGTCTTCGCCGCACAGGCGGGAATCGTCCAGATCGGCTTCCCCTGCCCGCCTGTCTATGGCCACGCAGCCTCCGGCAAGGCAGCGCCCCGCGCCCGACATGGCCGGGCCTCCAATGCACGAGCCGACGCAGGCGGACATCTCGATGAAGCAGTTGCTCACCTCTCCCGATATCACGCCCCGGATCGCGTTTATGCAGTTGGGCATCCCGTCGGCCACGACATAGCTGTAATCGGCGCGGCGCCAGGCCATGCTGCGCAGTATGCCCCCCGGGACTGGAAACAGCCGCGCCCTGCCGGCCTCCTCCTTAGGCTGGGGCTCGGCCTGCTGGGGCGACACTCCTTCCGCCTCGAACCAGCGCGACAATTCCTCGAACGTGATGGCGCAGTCAACCGCCCCGGGATACAGCTCGGCCTCGGCCTTTTTCGAGATGCAGGGGCCGATGAAGACGGCCTTAGCCTCGGGGTGATCCCTCTTGATGGCCTCGCAGTGAGCCCTCATCGGCGAGGCCACAGGAGCTAGCGACGGCAGCGCCTCGGGAAAATATTTCTGGATCATCAGGTTGACGGAATGACAGCACGACGAGATGACGACGCCGTTTCCACCGTCCGCTATGATGCGCTCGTATTCTTTTTTCACCGCAGTTGCGCCGACTGCCGTCTCGCCGACGCCGCAAAAACCCAGCTTCTCCAAGGATGCCTCCATCGCCTGCAGGGACGCCCCGGGGAAATTGGCGGCGTACGACGGGGCGAGGCTGGCGTATACGCGCGCCCCGCCCGATATCATCTCTCTGACGCGGGGGGTGTCGTCCCTTATGGTCTTGGTCTTCTGCGGGCAGGTCACGAAACACTGCCCGCAGATCACGCAGTCATCCGAGATGATCTCCACGTGGGCCTTGCGGGACGAAAAGAGGATCGATTTGACGGGGCATCCCCTTATGCACTTGTAGCAGTGCTTGCAGTTCGCGCCGCTGAATTGCAGGTAATCCCATTCGCGCTCCATTTCCCCGCCCTTCTCCCCGAAAGCGAAAAATCAAACAAACGCAAAACCATTAGCTCTAGCCCCCAGAGGGGCCAAATGGCAGCGTGAACCTGGACATGGCAATTCCCCCCGAAATTTGTATTTGTTTAAGCCAAGCCAAGTGTAGCCGCGACGACGGGAGGTGTGAATTATTTTTTCGGAATATCAATATTCCAATATCGATATATGAATCTTGACTTAATGAAAAATTTCGATAATATAATATCGAAATGAATATTTGGAGGCGATGAAAATCGAAAATCCGGCGAAACTACCGCTAACGCTGTCACAACAGGCCATCAGGAGAATGCCGTATTACCTGAAGTACCTCAAAAATCTGGACAGGGAGCGAAACAAGTACATTTCGGCGTCCGCGATAGCGGCCAGCCTTAGCTTTTACGAGGTCCTCGTGAGGAAGGACCTCGCAGTCGTGAGCAGCGTGTCGGGCAAGCCGAGGGTTGGCTTCGCAGTGGAAGAGCTGATAACGGACATAGAGCACTATCTGGGGTACGACTGCGTGGACAGCGCCGTGCTGGTCGGGGTCGGGCATCTCGGCCAGGCGCTTTTGTGCTACAGGGGCTTCGAGGACTACGGGCTCGACATAGCGGCGGCGTTCGACATCGACAAGAGCCTCGTCGGGCGGGAGATAAACGGCAAAGAGGTGTTTCACGTCGAAAAGCTGGCCAACCTGTGCCCCAGGCTGAACGTGAGGATCGGCATCATAACAGTTCCCGCCCCTGCGGCGCAGGAGGTCTGCGACGCTCTGGTTGAGGGGGGCGTCATGGCGATATGGAACTTCGCCCCGACGCAGCTCAAAATACCCGACAAAGTCCTCGTCCAGAACGAGAACATGGCGGAATCCCTGGCGATCCTGACGAAACATCTGATGGAGAAGAGGCGGTGAATTTTGAACACGCTGCATCTGAAGTACGCGCTTGAGGTCGAGAAAACGGGCTCCATTACGAAGGCGGCGGACAGGCTCTACATGAACCAGCCTCATTTGAGCAAGACCATACGCGATCTTGAGGGCGCGCTTGGCTCGGCCATTTTCAAAAGGACTCCTAAGGGGATGGTGCCCACGAAAAAGGGCGCGGAATTTCTGGCCGGGGCGAAAAACATCCTCGCCCAGCTCGAAAAAATGGAGAGCCTGTTCGCCGGCGAGGATTCGCAAAGGGCTTCGCTGCGCATAACGGTGCCGAGGGCGAGCTACATATCGCACGCGTTCACGGAATTTATAAAGTCCCTGCCGGAGGGGGTCAAGATGGACGTGGATTACAGGGAGACGAACTCGGTCCGCGCCATGGAAAACGTCATGGAGGGGCACAGCGATCTGGGAGTCATTCGGTTCCAGTCGGATTACACGAATTATTTCGAGTCCCTGCTGGCCGAGAAAAACCTCCGCTTCGAGCCGGTGCGCGAGTTCGAGTATCTGGTTCTGTTTTCGGGGAACCACCCTCTCGCCAAGTGCGACGTAGTGGAGTGCGCGAAGCTCAGGCATTATGCCGAGGTAACGCACGGCGACTCGACCCTGCCGTCCGCGCCCCCGCGCAGGGGCAAGGACGCCCCGCAAGGCGGGGAGGGCGGCGAGATAGCGATTTACGAGCGCGGCAGCCAGTTCGAGATTTTAAACAGCGCGCAGACGACGTACATGTGGGTCTCCCCCATGCCAAGCGAGGTGCTTGCAAGGTTCTCCCTCGTCCAGAGGAAGTCGGACGCCCCGAACAACAGGCACAGGGATTTTCTGATATCGAGGGACGGATACCGCTTCAGCAAAGAGGATGACGCTTTCGCCGAAAAATTGAGGGAAATAGTGGAAAACACCGAAACCCGAACGTGAGATGCGGCAATATAGCCGCGCGCGGGCGCGTTTTTCGGGATGCCCGCGAAAAGCGCAGCTTGTTTTCTCGTCTCATTCCGCCGCCGATAACTGTTGAAAGTAAATATCGCTTACGGTATCATTTGGGCGTAGCAAGCCAATATTTTCGTGTCGGGGGCGGTGTAGTCAATGGGTAATGCCCGTAAAATTCTTTTCTCCCTCTTTTTGCCGTTTTTAGTCTTAGCGTCCGCGTTTTTCATGCCTCGGGAGTGCGAGGCGCTGGCCGACGCCGAGATGGCCCGCGTCCTGGCGGACAAGCTGGGCGCGGAGTTCTCGCCTGAATCGCTCTTCGTGACCGTGCGGGACAGCCACGCTTATGCTGAGGCGCGGGGCATCGTCTTGAGCGGTGTGCGCGTGGATGCCTTGAGGCTGGAAGCCATTTTGACCGCCTCGGAGCTGCCCGAATCGGACGATGTGGAATCTCTTGCTTCGATGATAGGCTACTCGTGGGGCGAGGTGACGCTTTTGGAGGGCGATGTAAACTCATATTTCAGCTCTCACGAGACCAGGGGGTTTTCGGGCCTCTCGGTCACCTTCAATCCAGACGGTTTTTTTGCCAAGGCGACGTTTTCGACGTCTTGGCTCTTTACCCTGCGGATAAGGCTTTCGGCAAGGGGCGCTTTCGCTCTGAGGCCGGACGGGGTTTACATCGACAATGCCGAGATATACGTGGAGGGCGTGAGACAGCCCTCGTTTATCGTAGAGCAGGTGATGGAGCGGGCGAACCCTCTCATCAGGTGGGACGAGATACCGTTTCGCATAGTGTTCAGGGATATCAGCATAAATGGCGAGGCCGCCACCATGACGGGGTATCCGGCGATGTTCGAGGGCGGTAGCACCGCATATTGGAACAATCCATGAAAGGGATGATGATATGAGCCGTTTTCCTGCGCTTCGCATGAGGAGAATGCGCGAGAACCCGACGCTGCGGAACATGCTTGCCGAGGTGACCGTCGAGCCGAGGCACCTGATCCTGCCGATCTTCGTCTGCCCCGGAGAGGGCGTGTCCAGCCCCATAGCGTCGATGCCCGGAGTGTCGCACTGGAGCGTTGGCCGTCTGCCGGAGGTCGTGGAGCCGGCGGCCGAAGCCGGCGTGAAGGCGTTTTTGTTCTTCGGCTTGCCCACGTACAAGGACCCCGACGGAACCAGCGCTTTCGACCCCGAGCAGCCCGTTCAGAGGGCGCTTCGGTTTCTTTCGGAAAGATATCCCGATATTTTCCTCATCGCCGACACCTGCATGTGCGAATACACCTCGCATGGGCACTGCGGACATCTGAGCCCCTCCGGGTCGGTGGACAACGACGCGACTCTCGGCCTGCTCTCCAAAGCCGCTGTGAGCCAGGCCCGCGCTGGGGCTCACATGGTCGCGCCGAGCGACATGATGGACGGCCGCGTGGCAGCGATACGCGCCGCGCTTGACGCGGAGGGTTTTAGCTCCGTTGGGATAATCAGCTACGCGGCAAAGCTCGCCTCCGCGTTTTACGGCCCGTTTCGCGACGCGGCGGGAAGCGCGCCCCAGTTCGGCGACAGGCGCGGCTATCAATTGCCGCCGTCGAACCCAAAGGAGATAATCCGAGACGCGCTGATGGACGTGGACGAAGGCGCCGACATGCTCATAGTGAAGCCCGCAGGGCCATGCCTCGACATAGCGTCCAAACTGAGCGCGCGCACCGACCTGCCCCTGATCGGCTACATGGTCAGCGGGGAATACATGATGATGCGGTCCGCCATATCGCAGGGCGCGCTCGACGGCGACAGGGCGCTGGTCGAGTACCACACGTCGATACGCCGCGCCGGATGCGGGCTGGTCATAACCTATTTCGCGACGGAGCTAGCGCGGCTTTTGGCCTGATAAAGGAGGTGCTTGATGATGAGTACGGCGTCAATTGAAGATGAAATAGACGCCATACGTCCGGAGATTTACGAGGAAATAAAGGATATGACGCCAGAAGAGGAGATAGCTTATCTGATAAGCGCAACCAAAACCCGCCTATGAAGAGTTCGGAATACGAAC
>JAISQC010000048.1 GCA_031274465.1 Synergistaceae bacterium
CCGATGGCGCTGGCCTGCGTCAACATCGCCATGCCGTACATAAATTTCATTTTTGGGCTGTCGATACTGTGCTCGTCGGGCGCAACTGCGATCATCTCGATGTTCCTCGGGCGCGGAGACACCGCGAAGGCAAAGAACGCTTTCATGACAAATCTGGCATTCCTGCTGGGAATGAGCTTGCTGATCTCTTTTTTCTCGCGCTTCTTCACCGGCGCGCTTGCGGATGTCCTCGGCGCAGGGCCAAGCCTCAAGGATGGGGTGGCGGATTATCTTCGGATAATATCCTGCTTCGCGCCTTTTTTCACGATCACCTATTTCTTCGAGATGATGTCCCGGGCCGACGGGCGCCCCAGGCTCGCGACAGCCTCGGTCGCACTGGCCGGGATCACCAATGTAGCCCTCGATTACGTATTCGTGCTCAAATTCGGCTGGGGGATAAGAGGGGCGGCGTGGGCCACCGGAATCGCCCAAGTACTGCCCGCCGCCACGCTTTTCGCGTATTTCTGGCATCGCCCGCGCCATATCTCGTTCGCGAAGTTCAAATTCGACGCCGCCTGCGTGCTGCGCGGACTGAAACTCGGGGTCGGCGACTCGGTTACGGAATTTTCCGTCGGGGCGGCGATATTTCTCTTCAACCACCGCATACAGGAGATGATCGGGGCGTCCGGCGTAGCGGGCTACACCGTGATAGCGTACGTCGCGACACTGGTCGCGATGACGATGTGCGGCGTGTCGCAGGGGATGCTGCCCCTTTCCAGCTACAGCCACGGCAGGGACGACGCCCCGTCGGTAGCCCGGATACGCTCGCTCGCGCTGAAGACCGCCGTCGCCTGCGGGGTCGCGTGGTTTGCCATATCTGAGATATTCGCCCCGCACATCGTTTCGGCATTCATAAGCGCGGAATCGGCGCAGGCAATCCACGCGGACACGGTTCGCGCGTTTCGAATATTCGCGGCATCGTTCGCTTTCACAGGCGTAAACATTGTATTGGCTACTTTTTTTCTTCGGTGGAAATGCCGGCTTATGGGATAATACTGTCGTCGTGCAGGGGGCTGATCGTGATCGCCGCCTCGCTTTACGCGATGTCGGGCATTTTCGGAAGCCTCGGGATATGGCTCTCCCCCACAGTATCCGAGGCCTCCTGCGCCATAATAGGCGTCTTAATGGCCCGCGCCGCTCGCGACAAGGGCAAGAGGAGGCAGCAAGGATGAAGCACGCGGGAAACCAAGGGGCGGGGAGGGCGATCCTCCGGGTTCTGCTCATGATCGCCTGCGGGGCGTTTTTCGCCCCCAGCATGCCAGTTAACTACCTCACCGCATCCGGGAGGGGTGAGTTGCTTTTTTCATGCCCGGTGCCCAACGGCTACCCTTTCGTCACGATATGCGCCCATTCGCCCGAACTCACCCCGGTGGCGGACGATTACAGGCTCACTGGCGGAATGATATGGGGATGGGAAGAGCGGGCGCGGTCGCACACAGACGGCGGCCCGTCAGTAGCCACCCCCCACTCCGCGTTCGCCATGTCGCCCCCTTGGATGATACATCGCGGCGGCAGGATGTCCTACGATGTCATAAACTACAGGGTTGGGAACGAGAAATCCGGCCGCAATGTATGGCACCTGCGGCCGTGGAAGGAGATAAACATGTTCGAGAAGTACCCGTCTTATCGGATTGCCATAGAGTCCAGCGTCGTGCCGCTCAAAAACGCAGCAAGCGCCGGCTTCGACACGATAGGCGATCAGCCCAACGCCGACAGGCGCATCATATCCATGTGACGCGCGTCATATCAGCCCGGCTATCTTGGTGTTCTTCTCCCTGTTGAGGTACCTGTCGCACGCTATCGCGGCGCTTCTTCCCTCCTCGATCGCCCACACGACGAGCGACGGCCCCCTGCGCATGTCGCCGGCGGCGAAAACGGTCGGAATGCTGCTCTTGTAGTCTCCGCCGTTTGCCGCGACATTGCCCCGGCCGTCCACCTCAAGCTGCAGCTGGTCGATCAAGGCGCGTTCCGGCCCGGTGAAGCCCATCGCGGTAATCACGATGTCTGCGGGCAATTCCGATTCCGTTCCGGGGATGGGCTTGGGCGCCACTCTTCCGCCGGACGAAACCCACTCGACGCTTACCGCAACCACCGAAGAGACCCTGCCCTTGTCGCCCTTGACCTCCCTGACCGTCGTCAGATATCTTCTCGGGTCCGCGCCGAAAAGCTCTTCCGCCTCTTTCTGGCCATAGTCGGTGCGAAGCGTTTTCGGCCAAAGCGGCCACGGGTTGTCGGGCGCCCGAAGCCCCGGCGGAGGAGGCATTATCTCGAGCTGGACGACGCTCGAAGCCCCCTGCCTTATGGAAGTCCCGACGCAATCGGTCCCGGTGTCCCCGCCGCCGACCACTACGACGTTCTTCCCTCCAGCGTCCGCCTGTGCCTCGGAATGGGAGGCGTTCCCGAGCATGCGCCTCGTCGAGGCGGTGAGAAACTGCATCGCGGTGTAAACGCCCTCGAGTTCGGCGCCGCTCGCGGACAGCCTTCGCTCGTTCCTGGCCCCGCAGCACAGCACAATCGCGTCGAACTCGCTCATCAGCCTTATCACCGGCATGTCGAGGCCCACTTCCGCGTTCAGCTCGAACCGGACGTTTTCCTCGGCCATTATCGCAATTCTGTCCTCGACTATGGATTTTTCGAGCTTCATGTTCGGTATCCCGTAGGTGAGAAGCCCCCCCGGGCGGTCGGCGCGCTCGAACACTGTGACGTCGTTGCCCAGGTGGTTCAGCATGTCGGCGCAAGCCAGGCCCGAAGGGCCGGAGCCGACCACCGCCACCCTCCTGCCAGTGCGTATCCTCGGAACGCGCGGGCGCATCAGCCCATTCCCAAGCATGTAATCCGTCACATAGCGCTCGATGCTCTTGACGGCGACCGGCTGCTCATGCTCCCCCAATGTGCAGGACCCCTCGCACAAAGCCGGGCAGACGCGTGACGTGAACTCGGGGAACGGGTGCGTCCTCGACATCCGGTCATAAGCCCCCTCCACGTCCCCGTTGTAAACGAGGTCGTTTATCTCAGGTATCAGGTTCCCGAGGGGGCAGCCTATCGAATTGCCGTCGATCGTCACCCCGGCGTGGCAGAAGGACACCCCGCAGTCCATGCAGCGGGCGCTCTGGCGCGTTATCGTCTCGATGTCCGTCGGAACCGTGAAATCCGAATAATCCTTTATCCTCTCGCCCACGGGGCGGTATTCGACTTCGACCCTCTCGTACTCCATAAAACCAGTCGGTTTTCCCATGATTCGCACTCCCTTTGCGTTATCCAAATTCAAAAAAATAAAATTGCGCCCGGCCCGCCCGCGATTTCAGTCCTTCTTTTCCTCGGGCCTGCCGTTTCTCGCCTCGTTGAAGGCGTAAAGCGGGATGTCCTCTTCGGCGACCCCGATGTCGCGCGCGTTTTGCATGGCGTCTAGCACCTTCTGGTAAGAGTCGGGGATGACCTTTACGAACGACTCGAGTTTTTTTTCAAAATCGTCCAGTATCGCGCGGGCTATAGG
>JAISQC010000105.1 GCA_031274465.1 Synergistaceae bacterium
TTTAGCTTATATATTATATCATACAAGCAGACGTGATGCAACAAAAAAAGCGCTGAAATATCAACGCTCCAGCACTTTTTTCAAATCCGTTTTATGCTATTCTTCTGTTAAACTCGGGACATATCAAGTATTCAGACAATTTTCAATCAGCTTTTATTTCTCTCAAAACCCCCTCTCAAAACACAGGCAAATTCTTGGGGCTCTGTCCCAAAGGCGCTAACTTATCATCAAAAGCTGCGGAGCGAAAAGAATTTGCATCCCCCAATGGGGGAGGGGGACCGCCTGCGGTGGTGGGGGTGCTCCTGAGAGGGGGGCACTCCCCCAGTCACTCCGTGACAGCCCCCTCGAAGAGGGGGCCAATGCACTCCCCCAGTCGCTACGCGACAGCCCTCTTGAAGGGGGGGCCAAGTCAAAAGCCAAAGAGAAAACTGCTTAAGTTAACGCCTATGGGGTGGAACCCACGATCTTGAACCTGCGATTCACCCGGGCGAATTGGCCTTATCCCCCAAAAGAGGCTATACTCACGGCATATGCGCGAACACTGGCGAGAAAGGGGATCGATTCGTGGACAGGATAGAGACTGTGGCTTTGATAGGGCTTGGGGCCGTTGGGGCTTCGTACCTCGCGCGCGCGTCGGAAAACATTCCGATGGGCCGGATACGGGCGATAGCCTCCGGAGAGCGGGCGCGGCGATACAGGGACGCCGGCGTGACGGTCAACGGGAAGAGATATTTCTTCCCGATCTTCGAGCCGGACGCCGAAACCGGCGCTGCCGACCTCGCCATATTCGCCGTCAAATACAACGGACTGAAGAGCGCCATCGCGGACATGAAAAATCAGATAGGGCCGCGCACGGTGATCTTGTCACTCTTAAACGGAATTACGAGCGAACGCCTGATAGAGGACGCTTACCCGCAAAGCAACGTGCTCCTGTCTACCGTCATGGGCATCGACGCCACGCGCATTGGCGACGTCACGGTAAGCTCGATGCTTGGAACAATCCAGTTCGGGGAGGCATCCAACACGGATGGCGCGTATTCGCCAAGCGTCGGGCGAGTGCTGGAATTTTTCGAATCCGCCCGCATCCCGTGCGCGATACCGGCGGACATGAGGCGGACGCTATGGAAAAAGTTCATGCTGAACGTGGGCGTCAACCAGACATCCGCAGTGCTGCGCTGCCCCTACGGGGCCTTGCAGCACGAATCGGCGGCCAGGGAGGCGGCAAAATCCGCGATGGAGGAGGTAATGGCCCTCTCCGCGCACGAAAACGTAAATTTGAACGACGAAGACATGAGCTATGGATTGGCGCTGCTGGACAAGCTATCCCCCGAGGGCAAGACCTCCATGTGCCAGGACGTCGAGGCCTCTCGCCCGACGGAGGTGGCCATATTCGGCGAGACGGTAGTCGAAATGGGGCGCGCCCATGGCCTCCGGTTTCCGGTAAACGAGTTGCTGGCCCGTTTGATCAGGGCGATAGAAGAGGCATATATTCAATAACATGTAGTTGGGTTATAATTAAAACATAAAGTTCATACCGGCGTCGCGCAAAGGGAATCCGAAACAATCGGAGCGGCCCCGCCACTGTAGCCCGGACGAAACCGCAGGTTGCCACTGAAATTTCAGCACCGCTGAAAATTTGGGAAGGCGCGGGAGTAGGATGAAGGGGAGCCAGGAGACCTTCGCGGCGTCAGCATTTCGCGGTATTATGCCCGCGCGGGCGGGCGCAGCCGTCATGGGTGGGGGTTCTCTGGTTCCGCCGTGGTGGGGCGTCTCGTTGGTTTTTTTCAATGAGGCGCCCATTTTTCGCCGAAAGGGGGATGTGGCGTGAGCGAAATTGGCGGATATTATGAATGCGATCCCTCCGGCATCGAAAAGCGCAGCTTTGAGATCATCAGGGAAACGCTGTCGTGCTACGCTATCGACGAATCTCTGTTTGAGATAGCGATTCGCGTGGTACACGCGGGGGCCGATTTTTCGCTGGCCGTCCTGATCGAGGCGAGAAACGATGCGATAAGCGCGGCGCGCGCCGCTTTCTCCCGCGGGGGCGTAATTTTCTGCGACGTAGAGATGCTGAGGTCGGGCATCTCGCGCAGGGAGTGCGAGCGCCTGAACTTGACGCCCGTATCGCACATAGGCGGCGAGGAGGCAAAAAAACGCTCAGAGCGCCTCGGGATAACGAGGGCGATGGCGTCGGTGGACATCGCGGTCGAGTCGGGGGTTCGGATTTTCGCGCTGGGCAACGCCCCGACTGCCCTGTTCCGCCTCCTGGAGCGCGCCGCCGAGGGCGCGCCCGTCGATTTCGTGTGCGGCATGCCGGTCGGCTTCGTCGGGGCTGCCGAAAGCAAATCCCTCCTCGCGGTGTCGGGCATCCCATCGATACTGCTTCGAGGGCCGAGGGGCGGGTCTGGCTTGTGCGCGGCGTGCATGAACGCTCTCCTGCGGATGGTATGAATCGCGGCCATGAGGATTCAAACAGCAGAAGGGGGAATTTTCATTGAAATTGAAGGTATCAGCGTTTTTAGCAGTCGCGGCTTGCTCCGCTATCATGCTCGCGGCAGTCGCGGCGTGCGCGTTTCCAAAGGGAGAGCCCGTGGATAACCGGCGCGAGGGGATACTGATAGTGGCGTTCGGAAGCAGCGTGCCGGAGGGTGAAGCCGCCATAACAGCGGTCGCGGACGCGGTGAAATCGGCCTGCCCGGACACCGAGGTCCGCGTCTCCTACACGTCGCGGATAATAATGCGGAAGATCGCGAGGGAGCAGGGCAGGGTCATCGACGAGCCGGCGATAGCACTGGCGAAGATGGCGTACGAGGGGTTCACCGATGTTACGGTCCTGTCTACGCATATAATCCCCGGCGAGGAATACGACGACCTGAAGGCTGTGGTCGAGGGCTTCCGCATAATCAGCGACACTGCCCCGAAAGCCGGTTTCAGGCGCATCGGCCTGTCGCTGCCCCTCCTGTCCAGCTCGGCCGATTTCGAGCGGATGGCCGGGGTGATCGCCGACACCTACGCGGCGCAGGGGAAATCCGGCGCGGTCGTTTTTGTCGGGCACGGAACGCACCACTTCGCCGACGCGGCCTACAGCGCCCTCCAGACCGCGCTGTCGCGCAGGTCGCCTAATTTCCTCATCGGCACGATAGAGGGCCTGCCGTCCTACGACGACGTGCTTGCGAGGCTGAAATCGACTAAGGCGAAGAGCGTGCATGTAGCCCCGCTCATGCTGGTGGCGGGCGACCACGCCCAAAACGACATAGCCGGGGACGAGCCCGATTCGTGGAAATCCACGCTCACCGCTGAAGGGTACAAAGTCACCCCTGTTTTGACGGGGCTCGGTCAGAACGAGGCTGTGCAAAACCTCATTCTGGACAAACTGCGCGAAGCACTGGATAGCACACGGTAAATATTTTGGCCCTGACGCGCGGCATGCGCGCCGGGGCCAAAATTTAAAGTTGACAGGGGTTAAGTTATCGACAACGCTTACTCGCGGAAATTGCCTAGGATACGAGGCGTTTTCCACAAAGTTGTCCACCAAATGGTCATAACTTTGGAGGTTTCTCGTTGATTTTATCAAAAATACTTAAAAAACATGCTGAGTGGCGTAAAAAACTATTCTGGATTATACTTATTATATTATTGTCAATGCAGATGCCGGGGCAATTTCCGTCTTTTTGCCCGGCGTTCGGCGAGCCGCTGCAAATAGTGGACGACCTCGGAGAGACGGTGGTTTTCGAAGCGCCCGCGTCGCGGATAGTCTCCATATACGCGGGGCATACGGAGAACCTGATCGCGATAGGGGCCAGAGGCTCGATATTGGCGATAGGGCACGAAGCCGAGTCCGGCTTGGGCCTGACGGTCCCATCCTTCGGCGCCAGGCCAGGGATCGAGCGGGTGATAGCCCTCTCGCCGGATTTGGTTTTGACGAGGCCGATGATGGCGCGCGCGCAGGAGCATTTTTACAGCGCGCTGAAATCGTTTGGGGTGAGGGTCGTGGCCCTCGACCCCCCGAGCTGGGAGGAGTTCCCCGGTTACATAGCGCTCCTCGGAAAGATGACGGGCCGAAGCGAGTCCGGCGCGATGGCTTCGGAAGCCACCAGAGGCAAATTTCAGGGCGCATCTGCGGGCGCGTCCCGGAAGGGCGTTTTTCTGGTGACGAACGGGAGGACGATGGCCACATGCGCCCCCGATTCGTGGGCGGCCCATATAATCGAGGCGGCCGGTTTCAGGAACGCGGCGCGAGGCGCGGTTCCGGTGTCTCCCGGAAGCTCTGTGGCCTCTTTTGGAGCGGAGCGCTTGCTGGCGGCGGACGCGGATGTGGACGTTATCCTGCTCCAGCAGGGCGCCATGAATACGATCAGGGCGGAGGATTTTATGAGCGATCCCAGGTTTTCAGCCCTCCGGGCCGTTCGCGGCAGGATGGTCTTCGACATCCCGGAAGCGGAGATATCTCGCCCTTCCCTGTTGCGCCTCGAGAATGGGGCTGTGCGTTCGCTGCGCGACCTAGTCGCGGGGGGTAATTGAATGAATCTAGATGACAGCGTCGGGATGGCAAGCGGTTTTACGACCGGGAGCGCGGCTGCGGCGGCGGCCGTGGCGGCGGCGCGTTTTCTGTTCGACAGGAACTGCGGGAAGGTCGTCCTGAATTTGCCGGGCGGCAGGGGCATCGCGATACCGATCACCGGGTGCCGCAGAACCGAGGAGGGAGCGGAGGCGTGGGTCACCAAGGATTCCGGCGATGACCCCGACGTCACGCACGGCGCCGTGATAGTGTCGGAAGTGGACGTGTCGAGCGAAAGCGGCATCACGATACTGGGGGGGGACGGGGTCGGCGTGGTCACGAAGCCGGGCCTGCTGGTGCCCCCCGGCAAGGCCGCGATCAATCCGGGGCCGATGGCGCTCATCCGCAAGGCGCTCGGGCAGGAGCTGCCGCAGGGCATGGGGGCAAAAGTCACCATCTCCATCCCGGGCGGGGAAGAGCTCGCCAAGCGCACCTACAACCCGCGCCTCGGCATAATCGGCGGCCTGTCGGTATTGGGCACGACGGGCATCGTCTCGCCGATGAGCGCGGACGCGATTATTGGGACGATAAAAACCGAGCTGTCGGTTCTGAAAGCCGCCGGCGCGAACATCGCCTGCCTCGTTCCGGGCAATTACGGTCGCCGGATGGCAACCCTGCTCGGCATTCCGGGCAACATGATAGTGAACATGAGCAACTTTGCCGGGGAATCGCTCTCGATGGTCGGCAACCTCGGTTTCGAAAAATTGATATTGATAGGGCAGATAGGCAAGTTCTCGAAGCTCTCGGCCGGGTCTTTGGATACCCACAGCGCGAAAAGCGACGGGAGGCTCGAAGCGATAGCGGCGTATTCGGCGATTTACGGCGCGAAAAGCGAAGACGTCCGCGAGATACTCGACAGCTCCATGGCGGACGAGGTCGCGGCGAGGATATCCCACACCGAATGGGGCGCCGCCGCGCTGAACGAGATGGTGCGGAGGATCGTAAAGACGGCGCGGGTTGTGGCTACCGGCATATCCGAGTGCGCATGCCTCACGTTTTCCCTCCCGGACAGGGAGCTGGCCAAGACCGAAAATATGGGCCAGTTGATCGACGAGATCAGGCAAAACTCGGCGGAGATGCAATGATAACGATAGTCGGCGCCGGCCCGGGGCCGGCCGAATATATGACGCCGGAAGCGTCTTCGGCGATCGCCGATTCCAGAGTCGTGGCGGGCGGGGCGCGCGTTTTAAACGCTGTTCGACTGCCCCGTTCCGCGCGCCGGGTCGAACTGCCCGCGAGCGGGATGGCGGACGCGGTGGTCCCCATCCTCGAAAACGAGTCGCGTATCAGTGACGTGACGCTTATCGTGAGCGGCGATCCAGGCTTTTACAGCCTTGCGAAAAAGGTAATATCCCATTTCGGCAGAAAAAACGTGACGGTCATTCCCGGGATATCCTCGCTTCAGCTCATGGCGTCCCGTATATGCAGGTCGTGGGTAGGCGTCGCGAGCGACACGCTTCACGGGCGGGATATTCCCGACATGTCTGGGCTCGCCGTGAAACTGCGCGCCTCGCCAGCCCTTGCGGTGCTGTTCGGGGCGTCGGAAGAGGTCGCAGGTCATATCGGGCGCATGGCTCGTGACGATGAGCTCGGCGCCGCGCGCGCCGCGCTCGGATGGGACCTCGGTCTGCCGGAGGAGCGGATATTCGAGGCTTCCTGCCTGAGCGGCCTCGAAGGCGCAGAGCACAAAGGCCGCCTCGCGTTGCTGTGGCTGGAGAAAAAAGGAGGGGTCGGCGATGCCGGTTGACGATATCCCGGGCTATAGGGGCGTCATTGCGGACGAATGGTTCGAGAGGGCGCCGCGCGTCCCGATGACGAAAAACGTCACCCGGTCGGTGCTGATCTCGCTCCTGTCCCCGCTCGAAGGACAATTCGTCCTCGAGGTGGGCAGCGGAACCGGGGCCATGACGGTAGAGCTGTCTAGGGCGGCGGGCAGATCGGGGCGCGTCACCAGCGTTGAGATATCCCTCATTGCCGCCGGCCTGACGAAGCGCAACTTGGAACGCGCGTCGCTGCTGGACAGGGCTACGGTGATACACGGCAAGGCGCCGGAGCATATACCCGGCGAGACGTTCGACGCCGTTTTCATCGGAGGGCACGGCAGCGAGCTGGAGGCGATAATCGGCGCTTGCGCGGAGCGCATGAATCGGGGCGGCAGGCTCGCATTGACGTCAATTTCGCCGCGCACCACTGACCGTTCAATCACCTTTCTGGAAAACACCGGGTTCAGGGTCGGCCTCTGGAGGCTACACTCGTCGTGCGGGCACAAGACGGACGGGGATTGGATTATCCTTGGCAACAACCCGGTCGACGTAATATGGGGGGACAGATAGCGTGCCGGGCAAAGTCCATATAGTCGGCGCAGGGCCCGGGGATCCGGAACTCATGACGATAAAGGGAGTCCGCCTTCTTGGCGAGGCGGATCTCGTGCTTTACGCCGGCAGCCTCGTGAACGAAAAAATCCTGGAGTTCTGCCGCGATTCGTGCGAAAAGGCAAGCTCCGCCGACATGCCGCTGGAGGACCAGATATCGCTGATGTCGGGCGCGGCCTCCTCCGGCAAATGCGTCGTCCGCCTTCACACGGGAGATCCCAGCCTGTATGGCGCTATATCGGAGCAGATACGCATGCTTGGCGAAAACGGCATCGAGTGCGAGATAGTCCCGGGGGTGTCGAGCCTCCAAGGCGCAGCGGCCCGGCTCGGCATAGAGTACACTGTCCCCGGCGGGACGCAGACTCTGATATGCACGCGCGTTGCCGGGTGCACCCCGGTCCGGGAAGCGGAGGATATCGGGAGGCTTGCCGCTCACGGAGCGTCGCTCGCAGTGTTCCTGTCCGCCGAGATGGCGGACGCGGTGTCGGATAA
>JAISQC010000108.1 GCA_031274465.1 Synergistaceae bacterium
GCCCTCGAACGGATGCTCGCCAGCCAGAATTTCGAGCAGGATCATGCCGAGGCCCCACCAGTCGCAGGGGCGCCCTATCTCACGGCTGAACGCCTCGGGCGCCCAATACATGGGAGTGCCTTTCAGGCTCGTCATCTTCTGCGACATGTCCGACGCCAAGAGCGACGATATCCCGAAATCCGTCAGCACGAGGTCGAGCGGGTCGAGCGTCCTGATCAGCACGTTTGCCGGTTTTATGTCGCAGTGGATAATTCCGTTTTCGTGCAGGCAGTGGATGGCCTCCGCCAGTTCTGGGACGAGCGCGGATATAAATTCCTCGGACCGTTTCGTGGCTTGCGCGGCTTCCCGGAGCGAACCGTTCGGCATGTATTCCTGAAGCTCGTACCAGCGCCCGGTCGCCTCGTCGAAGCCTGTTTCGTAGAACGTCACGAAGCAATGGCTGTTTTTCTGGCTTATCTCCGTGATGCGGTTTAAAATCTCGAGCTTCGGTTCGAGCCTGTGACGGTAGAGCTTCAGCACGCGCTTGGCGCCGCTTGCCAGCACGATGTAGATGTCCGCCTCCGCTCCCTTTGTGGGGAGCTGTTCGGTGACCTGCCATCCCCTGAAATCACCGGGTTTCCCTGATGTTTCGCCGCTGTGGGCGGGTCCCCCGTATATCAGCGTCTCCTCCGCCCTGTTCTCGGTTTTTGCCCGTTCGCGAACGGTAGGCGCGGAGTTTGGAAATTCGGCTTGCGTGTCGCCGGGCGTCGCCATCGAATTCTGTCCCCCATCCCGAACGATTGTTTTGGACATTTTACCATGACGGATCGCGCTCTTGTGGTATCATGGGCGATAGCGCGTCGTTGAATAGGGGGGAAATCTGTATGAAATTTCGTGGTCTCGTTTTTTTGGCATGCGCGGCATTTTTAGTTTCGAGCCTCGGGGCGAGCGGGGCCGGCGCGGGGGAAGCCCTTCAAGGCGACGGTTTCGACCATACTTTCGGCCCGTCCAGCTTCAAGATGAACAGGGACGCGGTGAAGGAAGAAACCGTTGAAAACGGGCTTTTCAAGGTAGTTCCTCGCCTCACGGGTTCCACTGTGTTCAGCCGGTTCGCCCTGCCGGAGTACGGGCAGGGGAGGTTCGAATGGACGGCCACCGCCTCGGTGAGCGGTTCCCGAGGTTCGGCTGCGGGGGTTGGCCTGTGGAACGCGGACGACGGCTACGTGTTCTGCGTTTATCCGGATGGGTCCTCGTTCTTACGAAGATATGAGCGAAATAGCGTTTCCTGGTCCCAAGCCGCCAAGATAAGCGGTTTTTCATTTCCTGCGAACCTGACGATATGGATCGACGCGAACGGAAGCGTTCTCGCGATGACGAACGGCGTAGTGGTCGCCGCGAAACTGGCTGACATCGATTTGAAGAAGAAAGCGTCGGAGCGGATGACATCCGCGTCGTTCGTCACCGCCTCGCCGCCCGGCAACGCGGCAATGTCCGCTCACTATCGGTCGCTCCGCGTCCGCGCGACGGCAAAATAGATTGCGAAGAGGTGTTTGGGGATGAACACGCTGAACAGCGACAGGGTAAAAAAAGGCATGGAGAGGGCGCCCCACAGGTCCCTTATGTATGCCGACGGATTCTCGGACTGGGAGATTGAGCGCCCGTGGATTGGCGTGGTGAACGCGGCAAACGCCATAGTGCCCGGCCACAACAACCTCGGCGCCTTGGTTCAGGCCGTCAAGAGCGGGGTCTACGCGGCGGGCGGGCTGCCGATAGAATTTCCGACGATAGGGGTTTGCGACGGCATAGCGATGAATCACAGGGGGATGAAATATTCCCTCCCGAGCCGCGAGCTGGTGAAGGACACCATAGAGGTCATGACGGAGGCGCACGGCTTCGACGCTCTGGTGATGGTCACAAACTGCGACAAGATAACCCCCGGCATGGCCATGTCGGCGCTCGCGCTGAACATACCTGCCATAATCCTCTCGGGAGGGCCCATGCTCCCAGGCGTCTATCGCGGGCGCAGGGCTGATTTGAACGGTATATTCGAGGGCGTTGGGAAGCGCATTGCGGGCGAGATGAGCGACGAGGACATGGCGGAGCTGGAGATGTCCGTTTGCCCGACCTGCGGCTCGTGCGCCGGGATGTTCACCGC
Source organism: Synergistaceae bacterium (assembly GCA_031274465.1). GTDB lineage: Bacteria > Synergistota > Synergistia > Synergistales > Synergistaceae > JAIRKI01. The sequence goes on from JAISQC010000108.1 coordinate 2,135, forward strand.
GAACACGATGAACTGCGTCATAGAGGCCCTCGGGCTGGCCCTTCCGGGCAACGGCACGATACCTGCCGTGTATTCCCACAGGGTTCGCCTGGCCAAAGACGCCGGGCTTGCGATAATGAATCTTCTCGAAAAAAACATCAAGCCGCGGGACATCGTCACCATGGAAGCCATCGACAACGCGCTTGCGGTCGATATGGCGCTTGGCGGGTCCACCAACACGTGCCTTCACATTCCGGCTATCGCGCGGCACGCCGGGCTGGAAGTGCCTCTGTCGCACATAGACGAAATCAGCCACAGGACGCCGCATCTGTGCAGCATGAGCCCCGGCGGCCGGCATTTCATCGTGGACCTGCACCACGCGGGCGGCATCCCGGCCCTGATGTCGCAGCTGCTCGACGGCGGGCTGGTATCCGGCGGGCCGCTCACCGCAACGGGACGGACGGTCGCGGAGAATTTAGAGCGGGCGCATGTCGCGGATCCGGAAGTAATACGGCCCATGTCCGACCCGGTTCACCCGGAAGGCGGGCTTGCCATACTGTACGGCAACATCGCGCCCATGGGATGCGTCGTGAAGCAGGGCGCCGTGCTGCCTGAAATGATGCGGCACGAAGGGCCTGCCAGGGTCTTCGACGGAGAGGAGGCCGCTTTCAAGGCCATATCCGGGCGCGGCATCAAACCGGGCGACGTCGTGGTAATAGTGAACGAGGGGCCCAAGGGCGGCCCAGGCATGAGGGAGATGCTCATGCCGACTGCGGCTCTGGCGGGGCTTGGCATGGACTCGTCGGTCGCCTTGATCACAGACGGGAGGTTTTCCGGCGCCTCGCGCGGGGCGTCGATCGGGCACGTTTCCCCCGAAGCGGCAAGCGGGGGTCCGATAGGGCTGGTCCGGGAGGGCGACGCGATAAGGATCGACATCCCGGGGCGGAAGATCGAGCTTTGCGTCCCGGACGGCGAGCTTGCCAGAAGGGCGTCGGAGCGCAAGCCCCCGCTCAAACCGGCCGGCAGCCCGTTCCTCGAGCGCTACAGGGAGTTCGTGACATCCGGCGCGGACGGAGCTGTGTTCAAAGAGACGAGGTAGCATGGAGAAAAAGATCAGAAAACCGAGCGTGGCAGAGACCTGCCTCGTTATCATAACCATCATGGCGGTCGGCTTCGTGCTGAGCAAGGCGGAGAGGGTGGCGATACCCCTTACGCTGGCGTTCATCCTGACGCTGCTTCTGTTTCCCGTCATCAAAGCCGGGGAGCCGTATAAAATCCCACCCTTCGCGATGGTGCTGGTGATAATAGTATGCTTTTTCGCCGTCTTCCTGCCGCTCGGGGTATTCCTCAACTCGCGCCTTCAAAGCACGATCGACATCTTGCCGGTCTACTACGGCAAGCTGGTCGGGATTGGCCGTAAAGTCTTGGAAGGGTATCAGATACCGACGGTTTTTTTGGATTCGATAAACTGGTACAACACAGTCGGGAGATATCTCACGGGAATGACCGGCTTCATGCTGAACTGGCTCGGCAACCTCGTCATGGTCATGGTTTTTCTGATATTCATGCTGCTGGAGTCGCCGTACATGGACGACAGGCTCAGGATGGCGTTTGTCGGAGAGAACGGCGATAAGGTCACCCAGGTGGCGGACAAGATAGTGAGCCAGATATCCAAATACCTCAGGACTCTGACCATAATCAGCCTCTCCACCGGGGCGTGCGTGTGGGGGGCTCTGTGGGCGATAGGGGTCGATTTCTCCCTCACCTGGGGCGTGCTGGCGTTCATATTGAATTTCGTCCCGACGATAGGCTCCATAGCTGCGACGATCCCTCCCATACTGGTCGCCATAGTTCAGTTCTATCCCAACGGCACGCCGGCTGTGCTTACGTTCCTTGCGCTCCTTTCAATCCAGTTCGCCATCGGCAACATATTGACCCCCAAGATAATGGGCGACGCGCTCGACCTCAGCCCCGTGGTCATTTTGATATCCCTGATGTTCTGGGGGATAATATGGGGCGTGTCCGGGGCGCTTTTGTCAGTGCCCATAGCTGTGATGATAAAGATAATCTGCGAGAACATCGAGCCGCTGCATTTTCTGGCGGTGCTGATGAGTTCCGCCAAGGGAAAAGCGCCAGAGGGCGCCAGGTCATGATCGCCGGGATAGGAACCGACATGTGCCAGGTGTCAAGGATGCGCAAAGCCGCGCTCAGCGAGTATTTTCTAAAGCGCGTGTTTTCCGAGGAAGAGATAGGCTACGCCCGCTCGAAATGCGAGCCCGAGCGGCACTTCGCGTCGGCGTTCGCCGCAAAGGAAGCGCTTGCCAAGGCGTCCGGGCTCGGCATGTTCGGGATTGGCCTGGCCGGCTCGTGGGTGCGCCGCACTGAAAACGGCCCCGTCATGATGTTCAGCGACGAGCTGCTCTCCAGGCTCAGGGAGCTGGGAGCTGGCAGATGCTGGCTCTCTCTGACGCACGAAGGCGACTATGCGCTGGCGTTCGTGGTCTTGGAGTCGGTCGGATGAGAAAATATTTCAAGTCGTCTGACGTGAGGGCAGCCGACGGGATCGCGTCCGAAAATCTCAGCATACCGAAAGAAGCGCTGATGGAGAACGCAGGGCGCGCCGCCGCCGAGGTCGTCGTCAGGCGCTATCCCGGCGCGGAGGATATTCTGGCGCTGTGCGGGCCGGGGAACAACGGAGGGGATGGGTATGTAGCCGCGCGGCATCTCGCCCTGCAAGGCAGGCGCGTCACGGTCATAGCGAC
>JAISQC010000154.1 GCA_031274465.1 Synergistaceae bacterium
GGAGCGGAGCGGAACATCTCAAGCAGCTCTGTCGCGGCTGCGACGGCGCCGGGCGAAGTGGGATCAAGTTCGTTCCAAGCGGTAAGGTAAAGGGCCTTGGTGCGCAGCGGAGAGTCAAAATTCGGCTGCTCCATCCCGGTATCCTTCACCTGAGGCGGGGCGTTTTCACCAAGAAGGGCTTCGGCAGTCTTTGGATCATGTGCGGCGGCATAAGCGGCCGCGAGCATGATGCGCCCATAGTGCGGCATCGATTCGATGTTGTCTTTGATATATGACATCCACGCCATTGGCGCTTCCCCTTTCAGTGCAAGCACGTAAGAGGCGTACGCTCTGACGGACAGTGCCGCGCCGAATTCGTGGCGGTTTGACGAATCGGGCTGAAGCGTCAGCAAAAACCTCAGGAATTCAAGCGAAGAGCGGAGCGTCGAGGCCGACACCTGAAGCCCTTCCTTTTCGCACATGACCAGGAAGTGGGTGACGTATGCGCTGATCCAATTCGACGCGTCGCCGGAATTCCATAGCGAAAATCCACCGCCGTAATACTGCATCGACTGTATCCGCATCAGCACTCGGGACATTTCGTATTCCATATTTTCTCTCGACGCCAGCCTTGGATCGATCTTTGATACCAAGTCCGGCAGGGCGAGCATAGCCCAACCTCTCGATACCGTCTGTTCGAGGCAGTAATATGGGTAGCTGATGAGGAAATTCGCTGCGTCAGCCATATTTACCATAGGCATTCCAGACATTGAAACTGTTGCGCGCCTAGTTCCCGGGAACCAATCCGACGGCAGTTTGAGCTCGGCGGACTCGCCGGGTTTGACGGTCGCGGCGCCGGTTTTGCTCATGCGGGGGTATGGCGGCCTCACGGCAATTTCAAGGGTTTGCTCCTGGGATGTTTCCTGATAGCGAGTGGCAAGGGTTATTGTCGCTACCCCGGAATTATCCGCAGCTTTTATCGTAAGCGGGATCACGAACGGCTTTTCTCCCTTTGGCATGGAAACTCGGACTTCGTGGCTTTTTTTGGCAGCGTCGGGCCATTGCTTGCCCGAAACCGTCACGAGCTGAAGCGGGCCTGAGATGTCAAGCCGCACGTTCGCCTCGATCGGTTGCCCCGTTCTGTTGAAAAGCTGAATCTGCGATTCGAAAATATCCTGGGGGGCAAGGGCGCGGGGGAGCGTCACATCGGTCACCACATCGCGGGCTATCGCGTGCAGTCCCTCGGCCGATCCAAATGCGCGCTTCGACGAGGCCATGACCATCAGTCTGGCGCGCCCCGCAAATTCTGGGATGTCCATGGTGAAATTCGCCCTGCCGTTTTCGTCCGTCGCGACGGTTTTGCAGATGGTCAGCACCTTGAAACGGTCCGCGCGCACCGGCGACAAGGATGCCTTCATCATCTCCGGCATAGCGGCGTATTCATCTCCGCCTCCGGGGGTCAGCACCGCAGGAGTCTTCAGATACAGCGGCATCAGCTCTGCGTATATGTCATAGACGGAAAGAGTGAGCCTTCGTTTTGCGGTATACTTCTCGTAGAAATTTGGCGTCTTGAATCTCGTAAGCGCCAACACGCCCTCGTCCGCGAGCATAATAGAAGCTTCTCCCGGCACTCCGTTCCCGACCGAGTCTTTTAATTGTATTGAAAATTCATTTGTCTCTGACGGCCGTATTTTTTCCGGGGCCGAAACTTCTATGCCGAGCTTTATATCGCTGCAATCCACTTTAATGGGTGCGGCGCCGAAAGCCCTGTGACCTGACCATGTGTCCTCTGCGGCAGCCGCCCTCACAAGGTGAGCGCTCACCCACGCGTTCGGCGCCATGTCCGGCGTCACGTCGAAAGTGAATTGCGCGCTCTTCCCGCCCGATGTCGATGTGTCGTAGTGCAAAACCGAGTCGGTCTCGACGGATATTAGCACAGTGCCTTCGAACGATCCCGATACCGTCGCCGTGGCGCGCTCGCCAACCCGATACGTGTCCTTGTCGAGCGTTACGCTAAGAGACTCCGGCAGCGTCGCGGCGTCGTCCATGCCCTCGTAACGCCACGCCGGGTTGTACACGTAGAAAGACGCAGAAGCGCGCGCTTCACCTTCTGCGCCCTCTATAGCGATGACGTAGTACCCGTTGCTGCCGAAAGAGACGCTTGCTTCGGCGCGCCCGTCCTTGAATGTTATTGGCTTTTTGTCGAAATCCTTCAGCGGCACGTTTTCGTTGCGATATTCAGACCGCCTTTTGCCGTCTACGGTGGTGATTATCCTGCGAGATTGCTGGCGGTATACCGTCAATGTCACGCCTTCTGGCGAGGCTGGCTTGCCGGCAGTATCTATAGCGGCGAAGGCGAACGGAATGTCCCTGCCGGTCGTAAATCCGAAATCCGGTTTTTTTATTCCAAGCAAGGTGTCTCTAGGGTAATACGGAATGGAGACGCTCTTGTAAACCCATCTGCCTCCATCTTCCCTCACTCCGACGCGATAGATTGCGTCGAGCATGGATGGGGCGTCATTTTTTACCTCAGGCATAGCGACATCCGCAGTGCCGTCCGAGGACAGGATGCCAGACGCCTCTATGTTGGAACTTGATGTGAACGATATTCTGTGATCCGAGAAGGAGTAATCGGGCCAGTCAGGGTTTGCATATTCTTTGGGAATGAACGAAGTCTCGATTTCATAGTTCAAGCCGTCTCCCGGCGCCCCAAACAGGTATTCGGCAAATACGTGCAAATTGGGAGACTCGCCGTACCGCAATTCTTTGACGTCGCTTGACACTTCGACGTTGATTTTAGGCGGCGCGAAATCTTCTACTATAAAAGAACATTCGGTTATGGGCTCGGATTCGCCCGGGATGTAGGCGTAAGCGTGCCAGTCGCCCGTTGGCGCGGCATCCGACAACTGTATGTCAGTAGCCGCCATGCCCATTTCGGATGTCATGACGGTCTTGACGGTCCACTCGCGCCCCATCGAGGTGAACACTTTCAATTGTACCGGGAAGGGCGTTTCTGGCGTCAAATCGGCGGTGCGGATCAACGCCAGCAGAGGCACCGTCTCGCCTGGGCGGAAGATTCCCCTCGGCGTGTAGCAGATGCCCTGATATTTTCCGTTCAGATATGAAGTGCCTGAGTAATCGGCGTTTCCTACCGCCCATATATTGCTTTCGAGATGAAGGACCGAGACGTCGCCGTCGCTTTCGAGAACGACGAGGTTTGGCCTGAGGCCATTTTCCCAATCGTCGTCACGCTTTATGGAACAGACCCCGTGCTCGTCGGTTACGCCTGAGGCGATCAATTGGTTGCTGTGCGAATAAATGCTCGCCTTTACGCCTTTCATAGGCGTGCCGCTTGCTATGGAGTTCGCCCAAATGAGCGCTGTTTTGTCGCCGATCTTGGCGCTGCCCCCTATATCTGTTACGTTTATTATTCGGCGGACGGTAGGCCAGCGATTTAAATTGCCGGCAGTTATCTGGAACAATCCCTTTCGGCCGTTCAATATTTTCTTTAGGTCGATGGAATATTGAGCGGTCTCGTTGGGCGCCGCGGATATCTTGAACGTCTCCCAGTATATCGCCTCGGCGAGTTCCGAAACGTAGTAGGGCCACTCGTTGCGGGTCGCGTATGTGACGTTGTTGTCGTACACTCGCTCGACTGCGACCCCGAAATTCTCGATGTTGACCGACGAAAACGGGATGATCAGTTCTTCGTTCGCCGGCGAGATGAAACGCCCCGACGTGCTGAAGTTCACGGACGGCTCGAGGTCGGGGAAGATGAAGGACCGCTCCCAGTCCTTGGCAAGAGGCTTGCCCTCGAGCGGGGGCAAGCCCGCCTTCAATTTGACAGTTACGAGTTCTCGGGGCGGGAAATCTCCCATTACAGTCAACCCGTAGCCATTTGTGCTCAGGCTTAAATTCCGGCTTGGCGTCACTTCGACGAAAGGTTCTGCCTTGTCGATATCGACATCGGACGTCATCCTCAAGTATATGGCAGACCCGGAGTAGTAATCGTGTGTGGCGGATGACTCCAGCACTTTGAGGGTCAGGTCGCGTTCGGCTTTTACCGACACGGCGTTTTTCATGGCAAGCGGGCCTCGCAAGGACGTGAGCCCGGGAGGGATGTTCAATTTGATCGGCGATCCGTCTTCGGCGCTCACCCTGAGTTGCAGGACATCCCCCTGGACGTTGCTGATGTTGTGGGGGACATTTCCGCCACGCTCATCCGTGACCGTCAGAACGTCTTGCAGAGTGGAGTACGATACTGGCGCGTTGAAGCGAAGCTGGTATTCCACCAGCCCTTGTTCGGAAAAGTAATTGGTCTGGTTGATTTCGATGAATTCGAGCGGAGGGGTGTTGAAGGCAAATTTTTTGTTTCCTGTGATCTTGTTTCCCTTTAGATCTTTGAGATCGCCCGATATGAGGGCCTCGAATCCAGTCGTCTGGGGGAGCATGCCGGAGGGCAATTGGTAGGTGAAAGTCGTCGGCGTGGTCCATTTCCCCAGCCCTTCGATACGAGGGGAAAACGTGAGCGGCAGTTTGCCCGGAGGCACTGTTTTGCCTATGTCGTCGCTCATCACCACGGGCGTAGTGAATTCAACCCGAATGGACCCGGGTTCCGTCACCTGCCCCTGGGGGAAGAATTCGCGCACGGCGAATTTTCCCCCCGCGTGTGCGTAACGCGGCAAGGCGCATTGCCCGATCAGTAGCGCGAGAACGACCTGGGCTAAGAATGACATGAAAATCAGCGCGCTGGACCTTTTTTTTTCGCCCGACACTTAAAGCATCTCCTTTCGGCCTTAGCCGCTTACAATTCGTTTCTAATTCGCCGGGGGCTCGTAGTCCGAACCCATGAGCGTTTTCCAGTCAATTTTGTCATCGAGCAGGTTGGGGCAGCTCATGTCGGGGTAAAACCAATGCCTCCCGAGCCCTATCAGAACCTGCCACCATTCGTTCGTATCCGGGGAGGTCATCTTTCCTTCCGGACCTATCCGCCTGAGTTCGCGATACACGAGGGCGGTCATCTGGTTTTCGTCGAGGCAGTCGGTCGTCTTGGCGTAAAACTCCATTATATATAAGAAGGAACACGCGCCGAGCTGGTAGAGGATGTCCCTCCATTTGTCAGGCACACGCGCTGTGCGGGCGAGGACGATTTTGTCCTTCGATCCGGCGTATTTGTGATTTACGACGAACATGATGGTCTCGACGTCGATATGCCGCAACTCGGCATATTTTTTTATTAGGGAGTCCGCGATTGG
>JAISQC010000163.1 GCA_031274465.1 Synergistaceae bacterium
CTGTCCGGATACGACGCGATAATACACGTCGGGATAGGCGGCTCGGCGCTGGGCAACCTGATGCTGCACCAAGCGCTGCTGCCGATGTATTTCAACGAGAGGACGTCGGGCGCACCCCGATTCTATCTTGCGGACAACCCCGACCCGGACAAGGCGTCGGTCATATGGGAGCGCGTGCAGGGGGCGAAATCCGCCCTAATCGGGGTCAGCAAGTCCGGCGCGACTGCCGAGACCATGTCGCAGTTCCTCTGGTTCAGGTCGAAGATGGAAGAGGCGTCGGGCGTAAGGGCGGACGGCGACATACTGGTCATAACCGACCCAGAGGGCGGGGTCTTCCGCGCGTTCTCCGCAGCTACGAGGTGCAGGTCCCTGGAGATACCTCAGTCCGTTGGCGGAAGGTTTTCGGTGTTGTCGGCCTGCGGGCTCGTCACTGCGGCGGCGTTGGGGGCTGATATAAATCAGGTCGTTTCCGGCGCGTCGAAGATGAAGCGGGTTCTCGCCTCGTCGAGCGTCCGCGATAACCCGGCCGTATGCCTGGCTGCCGTCAACGCGCTGCATTCAGCCTGCGGGCGGCCGATGACGGTTTTGATGCCGTACTCGAACAGGCTGGAGACTTTCTCGGAGTGGTTCGCCCAACTGTGGGGCGAGAGCGTCGGCAAGGACGGCATAGGCTCGACGCCGATACGCGCGCTCGGCGCGATAGACCAGCACTCGCAGGTCCAGCTCTACACCGCTGGACCGGACGACAAGCTTTACACGATAATAAACGTATCCGAGAGGGGCAGCGAGATCGAGCTTCCAAATGTGGCCGACGAGTCGCTCGCCAGCCTCTCGTACCTGTCCGGGCAGAAATTGGGCGGGATGCTCGGCTTCGAGGCCGCTAGCACTGCGGCGGCGCTCGTCAAGGCCGACCGCCCCGTCGTCTGGATTGAGCTGGACCGCCTCGACGGCCAGACGCTGGGCGGTTTGATATTCTTTTTCGAATATATGACCGCGATAGCCGGAAGGCTGATGAGGATAAACCCGTTCGACCAGCCCGGGGTGGAGCAGGGCAAGCGCTATACCTACGGGCTTATGGGCAGGGACGCCTACGGCGAGGACGCAAAAGAGGCCAGCGAGCTTTTCAAGAGGGTCAAGGAGCGCTCGATGCGCGTTTGAGGAGATCATAAAGGCCGCAGGGCGTTTAGTCCCGCGGCCTTTTCATTGCGGGCAGCTCACTATCCCGATGTTCTGGTCGCCGTTCATGTAGACCGAAAAATCCCCCCTGTAAAGCCTTATCGCCCTGTGCTCGCCGTACTCGAACGGGGCGCGGGCGAACCAGCCCTCGTTGTAGATGTTGTCCGCCTCTCCGTGGAATACCGGCATGTAGAAGATCTGGTCGGTTTCGAGGTCCGAGAAGAAGTGCGTGCCGTAGGACAGTTCCGGCATGTGCCCGGTTTTTGGGATGCCCACCTCCACAATGCAGGCCACGTTCGTTATCTCGTCGTACCTGACCGGCACCCCTAGCTCGGGGCTGCTGGACCCGACCCTGCCTGGCGCTACCAGTATGTATTTTTCCGGGCCAAGCCGTTTGTTCATCTCTCCGAGGGCGCGTGCCACGCTTTGGAAATCGGAGCACGCGGCGTATATCTCCGGATCGACGAGCACCAGATATTTGATCGAGTCGCAGCTTCCGTCGGTGACCATCCTGTCCGCCTTCAAAATCGTCTCGCACCCTTCGAGGGACGGCGAGTTTTTTGCGTCGTAGCCTTCCTTGACCCACAGAGGGCGGGCCTGAAGCAGTTCCAGCCTGTTTTCGAGCGGTTCGTAGGAGAATTCTATGTCGGCGTACGTGCCCATTTTTTCCTGCAGGAGCGGCAGCAGTTTGGACATCGTCTTGAAAAACGCCGCGTGGGTTTTTGGAAACATTTCAAAGGGCATGCAGATCTTTCCCTCGGCCGGGGAAAATATGCTCATTTTATCGAGAGACCCGAAATAGCCTTGATCTTCATCGTACAGGTATAAACTAGCGTAGGTGGAAAAATCAGGGTGCCATCTGAACGCGTCGCGCCACACTTCTTTGATGTCTATTGTAGTCAGTTCGCCCGTCGCCCTGCCTATCGCGTGGAAATGCTCCTGGGAGTGTTTCATTATCTTGTACGCGCTCGACCCCTCCGGCCTGAGGAAGGGGTTTGTGAGGGAGTATGTCCTGGCGTAGCCCCTTTTTGTGCTCATGGTCCCCAGCCCGAAGACCATCCGTATGAGCCCGTCCTCCCGCTTTATTCTGGTCGTCCACCTGCGGCCGTTGTACGAAAACCCCACGCCGGCCGTCGTGGGGTAGTAATAATCTCCCCTCCATCTCCCTGAAATCCTCATTATCACTATGCCCATCAGGTCGTCCCCGAGGCCGTGTTTTTGCCTGTAGGAGGTTGCGGCTGGGAAATACGTGCGCGAATACACGCGCTTTATCTGGCGTTCGACGGCGCGCACCCTGTCGGCGAGCGATTCTTCGCTGTTGAGAAGAAACGGGGACAGATATTTGCCGGCGAACGAATATTTCAGTGAATCCTCGAGCATGGAGCTGCTCCTTATCGCGACTGGGTCGCGCATCTCCGCAAGGTATCCGTAGAGGGCGCTCGTCACGAGGTCCGGGAGGTCGATTTTTAAAAACTCCGCCTCTATATCTTCGGGAGATGCGTTCGCCCTCAAATCGCTCAAGGCAGGCACGCGCGAGATGAAATCCGTGAAGATGTCGGTCCCTAGGTAGCGAGACCTGGGCAGCACTACGGAGCGCAGTTTTTCGTCGGCCGATTCGCGGAGCGCCTTTATAGCGAAAAGCAGCGACCTTCCCTTGCCGCCGATCGGCCCCGTTCCGATGATGAAATGGGCGAATTCCGGGTCGTGCGCCGGATCCCACGCAAAATATTCCGCCTGTGCTTCTTCAGTCGTCATGTCGGCCTCCCCGCCTAAATAAGGTTTTTTCTCTCTCGCTTCGGTTAATTTTAACACCTCGAGGGAGGTTTCGGCTCATGATAACGCATTCTCCCGCGATGAATCAGCGTGGAATACGTATCAGTATCCGAAAATATATTGTAAAGTATTACCATAGTTGAAAGTATTAAGTATAATATGCTAACCTGACTACGAGAGGACGATGCTTCTAAATAATGCCGGAAGACAACTACAGGCATAAATTGCAGAACGTCTTTGACCGCACCCACGAGTTTCTGGGAAGCAGCATCGACAACGTGGTGGGCATCCGCGATGAGGTCATGGTCGGCCTACAGGGCCTCAACGAAGAGCTGAACGACGTCCAGAAAGAGATAAAGGACGTTTTGACCGCCAACGACTCCGTTACTGACGCGTACAAGCAGGCGAGGCATCTGCTGGCCGACGCGGAGGTTGCCATGGATTACGACGCTCAGGCGAGGATGTACGAGGAGGCCGAGCGTTTCATGCGCCTCCGAATCTCCTTCGAGGAGCGGGAGCGGTATCTGAGGAGGCGGCGCGACGACCTGCAGCGCGAGAAGGTGCGCATGGAGCGCGTCATGGGGCACAGCACGAACATGATGGGCAAGCTGCGCCTGGCGTCCGAGATATTGAAGAGCAAGCTGGATTCGATGGAGTCCCTCAAATCCACCGGCAACATGTACGCCACGGCGCTTGCCCTTCAGTTCGTGGAGCGGGAGAACAAACGCCTCGCCCGCGAAATACACGACGGCCCGATACAGCAGTTCGCGGCCGCCCTTCTTTCGCTCGAGTACCTCGAAGGCGTGGTGGCTAAGGGCGACCTCGGCGCGGTCAACGTCGAGATGGGGCGCGTCAAGGAACAGCTACAGGAAGCGATAGACGATTTTCGCGGTTTCTTGGTGCATTTGCAGCCGCTTGGCCTTGAAAGGGGTTTGGGCCGGGCGATAAGGCGGCTTGCCGAAAATTTCAGCGAGCGCCACGGAATCGCGTTCGAGCTCGACCTCCAGAATGAGGAGGACAACTTGGCGTCGGTGCTCCGCTCCAACGTCTTCCGGATATTCCAGGAGGCCGTGTCCAACGCGCTCCGCCACGGCGGGGCCAAGAAGATACGCGTCAGATACGCCATTACCGACAGGGACCTCGCGCTCGCGATAGAGGACGACGGGTGCGGTTTCGACGTGGACGGCGTCAGGTCCGCCACGATGGAGAGGGGTTCTTTCGGGCTGTCGAACATGTCCGAGAGGATACACTTCGTCAACGGCGCCCTCAACATCGACAGCAAGATTGGGCGCGGAACGAGGATAATACTAAAAGTTCCGATAGGGAGAGATGAGAATGAAAAAAATTAGGATAGTGGTAGCAGACGATCATCGTCTCTTCCGAGAGGGGCTGCGGAGGCTGCTGGAGCTGGAAAGCGATCTGGAAATAGTAGGGGAGGCAAAGGACGGCGCAGAAGCCGTGGATATGATAATCTCCACTGACCCCGACATAGTCCTCTTGGACATCAACATGCCCCGGATGGACGGGGGGCAGGTCATAAAGCGCTTGCGGGGTTCGAATTTGCGCGCCAAATTCATGGCGATAACGGCCTATGACGACGAGGAGCATCTGGCGAACCTCTCCGCGCTCGGCATAAACGGATACATACTGAAATCGTCCAGCATGCCCGACCTGCTTGCCGCGCTGAGGGCGGTGCATAACGGCGAGTCCTACGTCGATCCGAAGGTTGCGGGCAAGCTGCTGTCGAGCTTCCAAAAGCACAAAGAGGAAAACGACGTCATGCATCTTTTGACGCAGCGCGAAAAAGAAGTCCTCTTCTGGCTCTCCCAGGGCTTCAACAACCTCGAGATATCCGCCAAGATGGTCTTGAGCGAGAAAACCGTGAAAAACCACGTCTCACATCTGCTTAAAAAGCTGAACCTGAACGACAGGACGCAGGCGGCAGTCCTCGCCTGGAGGATGGGTCTGGTGCAAAGCACGTCAGTAGCCCCCACGGACTTCAATAGCTAAAAAAACCCGGCTCGAAAGCCGGGTTTTTTCAATTTTTCAATGTTAGCTGCTGCTGCTCTGGCTGTTCAGGAAATTGGAGATGCTCGACATCTGCGCGTTGAGCTTCTGGATTGCGACCTCCATGTCGGAGTATCGCTTGTAGAGCGCCGTCTGTTTCTCCTCAAGCTGGGACTCCAGTTGGGTTATGCGTTCGTAGAGCGTCGCCTGCTCGGTGTCTATCGTGTTGAGCGCGCCCGCGATGCGGCCTTTTGTGACTATCTGCCCCGCAACCAATGTCTGCGAGCTGTCTACCAGGTTGCCGATGTACGTGTCCATGTCCCGCATGAAGGCCAGCATGGCGTTGGACGATATATTAGGGTCGCTTTCCATCTGGGCCAGGAATGCGTCTGAGTCGAACTCGAGATAGCCGCTCTTGCCGTAATCGGTGCTCTCCGTGGTGATGCCCAGATTTGACATGGAGAGCTTGCTCGTGTCCTGATGCAGGTCGAGGAACGACAGGTCCGATATGCCCTTGCCGACCTCGTTGCTCGTCGGCCCGCTGTTCTGGATGGGGGACACGGATATGGCGTTTGCGTAATAAGTGTAGTTCACGTTGTAATATTGACTGCCTTGGGGGCCCTTGCCGGCGAGCCACTCGATGCGGCTGGACATTACTCCAGTTTCGGTATATGTGTATTTCAAGGTGTAGTTATCTCCTGCTGCAGGGCTGGCTCCTCCGGCAAGCCACTTGATCCTGCTGTACGCGGTGCCTGCATCTGTGGTCTCGGTGACTATCTCGTAGTCCACTCCCTCCTGATAGGTCGTCGATCCGGAAGTCACGTTGAGTATCCCGTTGGCGGGAGGGCCGCTCTCCGGGACGAAGGACAGGTTTTCGTACTCGAACGAGCTCCTGACGGATGCGCTCGTTTTGGTCTTCAGAACGTCATCTGTTGACTCGGTGACTACTTTGTAATCGATCCCCTCTGTGTAGACAGTGGACCCGGAGTAAACCTGACGCGTTCCGCTGACAGGGGATGCCGTCACCGGGACGAAGGACAGGTAGTCGTATCTCTCAGACGCGCTGCGCATTATGGTGGACGAGATCGAGTCCAGGTAGTTGCTGGAAGCGGAGCTGCTGGATACGGCTTTCGTGCCGTCGATGACGAGCTGGCCGTTGCGTATGGTGGCGGTAAGCCCCAGACTGTCTCCGATGGCGGTGCTGCCGTTGCTCGCCACTATGTTTGAGGCGTTTTGTATTTTCTTCTGCACGTCTGCCAGGGAGTCGTCAGGCGAGACGTCGATGCGCGTTGCCTTCCCGCCGACGTAGATGTAAAACGAGCCCTTTATGTTCATGGAGTTTGCGGTATCCAAGAACTTTCTGGTGGAGAGGGAGTTTGACAGCGTCGATATCGGGTTCGAGAGGCGGGTGCGCAGCTGGTTTTTGATGCTCGACAGCAACTGATCCCCGTGAAGCACGCCGAACACCGTGTTGCCCTTGCTCTCTGAAATTATCGAGG